>CAKUKT010000138.1 GCA_934663655.1 uncultured Victivallaceae bacterium | reverse complement strand
CCTCAACGGCTGGGGGGTGGAGAAAAACGAGGCGGAAGCATTTAATTTGTTCAAACTCGCCGCCGAGCAGGGTAATGACGACGCTCAGGTCCATATCGGGTTGTGTTACTTCAACGGACAGGGTGTTGACCAGGATATGCCGATGGCGGCCAAATGGTTCTTACAAGCGGCAGAAGCCGGCAATGAGGACGGCCAGTGGGCGCTCGGCAGGAGTCTGCTCAACGGCTGGGGAGTGCACATGGACAAGCCGGCGGCGGCAAAATTGTTCCGACTCGCCGCGAAAAAGGGCAACAGCACGGCGCAGTATTTTCTCGGAGATTGTTACCTCTACGGCTGGGGGGTGAAGGAGAATAAGTCGGAAGCGGTTAAATGGTTCAAGCTCGCCGCCGAGCAGGAAAACGACGAAGCTCAAGAACGCCTGGGGATGTGTTACCTCAACGGCTGGGGGGTGAAGGAGAACAAGTCGGAAGCGGTTACATGGTTCAAGCTCGCCGCCGAGCAGGGTAATGACGACGCTCAGGTCAGTTTGGGGAATTGCTACTTCAACGGCTGGGGGATTCAGAACAACGATTTTATGGCGACGTGGTGGTTTAAACTCGCCGCCGAGCAGGGTAATGACAACGCTCAGGAACGTCTGGGAATTTGTTACCTGGGCGGCTTTGGGGTGGAGGCGAACTGGGCGGAAGCAGCCAGATGGTTCGAACTCGCCGCCGAGCAGGGCAACGCCGATGCCCAGTGCTCCCTGGGACAATGTTACCTCAACGGCCGGGGGGTTCAGAGCAACAAATTTATCGCGGCGAAGTGGTTTAAACTCGCCGCCGAGCAGGGCAACAAAACGGCGGCGGAAAAACTGAAGGAGTGTCGTTGACTGAATTTTCGCCGCCCTGCGGCGCTCCGCTCGGGATCAGCCGTCCTGGAACGACTGAGTTTCGCGCCATGGAGTTTCTCCTGATGATTACAGCGCAATCACGGTGTGCGGCAAAATCGTCCATCGGGCCAGGTTTCCTCTTCAATCTTATGAAATCAGAATTTGGACAACAACGTTATGGCAGGCATACAACAGGAAATCGCCGAAGCATTGACCTCCCTGCTTGAATTTATCGAGCAATCCCCCTGGAAAGAGAAATATTATTTTCAAATCCAGAAGATGATCTCCCGGCTGGAAACCCCCTGCGTACTGGCGGTCGCCGGCCGGGTAAAAGCGGGCAAGAGCAGCTTCATCAACGCCTTGCTCGGCGATGATCTCGCGATGGTCGGCACCACCGAGACCACCGCGACCATCAACTACTTCCGGTACGGGACACCGCCGGATCCGCGGAAACCGATCCGGTGCGTCCGCGACTCCGATGGTTCCTCCACCTGGGAAAGCCGGGAATTTCTCGATTCGCTGCAGGGCAATTCCCTCGAGGTACTGCAGCGTTCCCGCGGCATCAGGCATCTGGAGTTTTACCTCGAAAATCCGAAGCTGAAAAATATCTGTCTGGTCGACACCCCCGGCACCAACGCGCTGGTTGGCGATGATGGTTCGGCCCACGAAAAGGTGTCGCGGGAATTTTTTCAGATGGCGTCGGAACTGCGCGAGAAGCATGCGCAGGAAACCCTGACCATCTCCAGCAACGCCGATGCGCTGATTTACATCACCGGTCCGGTCGCCGACAGTGGCGCCACGGAGTTTCTCAATGACTTCCAGGGGGTGCAGTCCCACGTTCAATCCAGCAACACGCTGGCGGTCATGGCGAAAATCGACATGGACGACAACCTGCTGCCCAAACGCAAAGATTATGCCGGGCATCTGGAGCAGGTCCTGAGCGCACACCTGAATATGCCGATCCTCGTGCTCCCGGTCTCAGCGGGCATCCAGCGGGTAATCGACAGCCGTTCCGAAGAAGAGCTGGGGCGAATGCGCGAAAAACTGCTCACCGCATTCAACTCGTTCGACGATCTCGACTTTGCGCTGAGCGACGAATCCATCTTCACCCAGTTCACCTCCGAACCGCTGAACCGCAACATGCCATGGCGCGTATTCGTCGTAATCGCCAGAGAACTCTATTGCGCCCGGTCGCTGGAGGAGGCGCTCGACGCACTGCGGGACATCGCAGGCTTCCGGGAACTGTTGACGGCGCTGGAGGAACATTTTTTCCGACGGGGGGAATTTCTGCGTTGTTTCGCGGTGGTCCGGGATGTGCTCGATTTTCTCTACGCTCTCAACCAGCAGGAGTGGTACCGTTACTGCGAAAACATCAGCCGCAGCGTCGCGGATGCCGGCGAATTCATCGATTTCATCATGTCCCACCCGAACTACTCCCGGAATCCGACCGCGGAAAAACTGCGCCGCTTCATCAAGGACAACCTCCCGGCAGATCACAGCGCCGAACTGCGGCAGCAGATTCAGGAGCAGATCAGCCGGTTTGAAAATCTCCGGGACGGGGTATTGTACCGGAACAACCGGGATTTCGACGGGCTCCAGCAATTGAACCGCCACCGGAGCGTTTTCAGTGACGAGGAGTTCCGGGAGTTGAACATTCTCTGGGGGGTTTACCCGGAAGGACGTTCGGCGCTGACCCGGGAATACTGCACCCGGCGCCTCGCCTGCTGGAACACCGCCACGCTGCGTTCCCGTTCGCTGGAGAAAAAGAAAATTGCCGCCATGGTGGCCAAAAGTTACGCGGAACTTCTCAATGAACTCTCGGAGAAGCAGTCATGAAAATATTCCCCGGCAGGAAAAAATGTTTCGCCCGTAAATACCCCACGGCGATTTTCCGGTTCCTGACCGGAACCACGAAAAACAGTCGCGACGACAACTCCCCGCCAGCACCGCCCTCCCTCGAAGCTGCCGTTCCGTTGCCACTCCCCGCCAGCACCGCCGGAGAGCCCGGTTCGGAGACGCGGGAAAAAGTCGCTCTGCTCCGGGAACTTATCCAACTGGAAAAGGAGTTGGAGGAGATCACCCAGTCACCGGAACCACCCTCCTCCCGGATGGTGATTGAACACATCGTGTTCCGGCTGGAGGAAATCATCGAACGCCACAATGCACAGCCGATTGACGGCGACCCGTTGTTCGACACCCGGCGCCATCAGGCGGTACCGGCGGCCTGCGTACCGGACGGCACCCCCATTCTGGAAACGCTGCGCCCGGGCTGGCTTCTGGAAAATCAGGTACTGCGCCGCGCCCGGGTCAGAGTGGAACCGAACTGATCCCCCGGGAACCCGTTTCAACGGGCCGGAGCGCCGGTTGTCTCGTCTTTCGCCGACGGATGGCGGCGCCGTTCACCTCCCGGAACCGCGGTGATCCGCAATTCCCAGATTGTCCAGCGCTCCCCGGATAAGTTCGGTTGCCGCCTCCGGAGCGGCGGAGTCCACCGCCGGCTGCACCTCGTAGCCGCCGCGTTCAAAACATTCCGGCATCGGCAGATAACCGGAGACCGACTGGGCCAGCTCCACCACAAAGGTGTACTTGAAACCGCCCGCCGCCCGGATCGCCTGCGAAACCCCGTTGAAAGGTTCCCCCGGCAGCGATACAAAAGCGAGTTCGTTGCCGATCACTATTGAGGTCAGCCGGCAGGAGTGCGATTTCCGGCTTTTGTCGTGGCAGTCGATCACCCGCTGCGCGAAATAGCGCAATGCCGCCGGTACCCCGTTGGCGAGATCCTGACTCTCCAGATCCCCGCCCTTCGGAATGTCCGGCACCGTCTCCAGAGTACGGCGTGCCGCGGCCAGCTCCTCCGGAGAGATCCGGCGATGAGGTATTTCCACCCTCGTGTTGCTGATTTTCACCGCGTCGGCAGAAACCGGTTCGAGTTCTTTCAGCGCCCCGAGCACGATTGCCGCGTAACCGCGGCCGATCCGCACCGCCTCGGCATAGCTGGTCTGGTTGATCTTCTGGCGGAAATCGAAGTGGTTCACGTTGCCGGAGCAGTCGTCGAATATCAACACCGGAAGACCGGTTGTCAATTGGTGCTGAATTTCCTGTACAAACCGGCCATACCAGTCCGCGGAAACCAGATTCCCGCCGATCGTGTCGCCGTGGTTGCAGATGTTGCACAGCAACGCGGCGATCCGTCCGCCCTGCTTTACGGCGACGATGTTGATCGTCCGGTCGAAATCGCTTTCCGGTCTGTCGATGTCGGGGTTTCCCCAGCCGGGATTGGTGACGATGGTATGATTTTTCATCCAGTAGCGACGGACGAAGCCGTAGGGATTGTTGTACACTGAACCGGCTTCGAGTTCGGCGGGCAGCAGATTCATGAATGCGCGTTCGATGGCGCGCAGCGCCGCTCCCGCGGTCTGATCCAGCGCATACCGCGTCCGCTCATCGGCCTCCGCATCGCCCAGCGCCGGACCGGTATGGGTATGAGTGGCCGACAAAATCAGCGCCTCGTAAAGTTCCCGGCCGAACTTCGCGATGATTCCGGTTTCCAGCCGTTCAAAAAGCGCCCCGGGAATCTTGCAGAGATCGAACGTCACCAGCCCGAACCGCTTGCCCCCGAGCTCAAAGGCAACCACCTTCACATAAAGATCGTCGTACATCCCTTCATTGGGCCGCGCATTGAAGTACCCCGCCAGTCCGACTCCCGTCGGCGGCGTGATGATCTCCTGTGCATATCCAGCCTGCAGCATCGCCGTTTCCTCCTCCGCGCTTTCCTCCTTGCCGAACCGTCACTTCGCCGTGTATCCGCCGTCAACCGGGATATTCGTTCCGGTGACGTAACCGGACGCGTCACTTGCCAGGAAGACGATCACACCCTTGAGATCTTCGGGGCCGGCCAGTCGGCCGAGCTGGGTGCGTTCGCTGTAGTTGCGGACAAACGCCTCGGGAAGATGAGCTTCCATCAAACCTCCCGGATGCACCGCGTTGACCCGGATGTTGTGAGGACCAAGAATGCTCGCCGCCCAGCGGGTGAAGTTCACCACTCCGCCCTTTTCGTAGAAGTAGATGGGCGAAGGATTCCTCCCCATCTCCGTACCCCGGTAGTTGCCGCGCTCAATTCCAACCAGCCCCATCATCGAACCGATATTGATGATCGAACCCCGGTTCCGCTTCTTCATATCCCCGGCAACCAGCGAAGTGATGTAAAACATCGCCGATGCGTTGACATGCAGACTCTGATCGTAGGCGGACAGCGGACTCCCCCAGCCGCCGCCTACACACCGGGTGACCGCGTTGTTCACCAGAATATCGATTTTACCGGCGCTCCGGATTACCCCGTCCACCATCGCATCAATCGAATTTTGATCGGCCAGGTCAAGCGCAACCGCCTTGACATCCCCGCCGTCGGCCCGAAATTCCGCCGCGACCGCTTCACACTTCTCCTGATTGCGCGACGCGATATAAACTTCCGCGCCCGCCTCGGCCAGTCCGGCCACGATCTGCCTGCCGTAACGCCCGGCGCCCCCGGTGACCACGGCGGTTTTTCCCCGGAGGGAGAGCATCTCCATTACGTTCATATTCTGATCTCTTTCCCGTGTTGTTCGCGGCTTTCGAGGCTCGCGATGAGCAGTTTCATCAATTCTTCCGTCTCCTGCCACGGATAGGGCCGCTCGCCCGTCCGCAGAAATTCAACGAACGCCACCAGCTGGTTGCGGAAACTCGAATAACTGTCGCATCCCCTGACCCGCAGCGTGCCGCCGGTACCGCCGATCACCATCTCCCCGTCGGCGTAATCGTAGATCCCGGTCAGTACCACATCAAAACCACGGCGGTGTTTGAGTACAACGATGTTGCGCCGGGCGCTGCCGACATTGACCACCGATTCAAAACCGGGACCGGCGATCGGATAAATCGCTTCAAGCGCATGGATTCCGTAGGTCTCCCATTTTTTCGGCATTCCGTAATGGATCAGCCGCAGATCGCCGATCTCGCGGGTTCGGCCGTAGTGGTAGATCATCAGTTCCTTCTTGTAGCGCATCGAACTTGAAGAGAGCAGCGGATATCCCGCCTGGAAAAGCCCGGTGAAATATTCGAGATCGGCACGGTTGTCGCAGAGCGGTTTGTCGATGAAAAGCGGCAGCCCCGCCTCGATAAAGGGCTTCGCCCGCCGCACATGTTCACTGCCGATGTCGGTGGCGATGATTACCGCGTCCACCCGGCCGATCATCTCCTCGGGATGATCCAGCACCGTCGGAATCAACGATAGCCGGGCGACATGCTCGGCGTCGGAACGCCGGTCGCAGGCGATGCACTCCACCCGCGCCCCGGGAATCCCCATCGTCGCGTAATCCTCCTTGGCCAGGTAGACGGGAATCACCGGAAACGGACACTCCCGCGGCATCGCCTCCCGGTCATATTTATTGAACATCGCACTCCAGCTGTAGGGATGACCGTTACCCTCGGTCATGCCGATGATGCCGAGACGGATGTGGTCGGGATCTTTTACAAGCGCTTTCATTCTGATTGCTCCCTGAAATAAAAACGGCGTAATTGCCGTAAAAACCTTTTCAGCTGTCCGTTACCGCGGCAACTCCACCAGCGGCAATGGCGAAAAAGAGTTCCGCCGCACTCAACTTGAACCTCGTTCACTTCTCTTCCCGGGACGGCTCGTCGGCGTCGGGGATCGGGTCGCCGACCGTAGCCAGCGTGAGGCCGCGCCACTTCCGTTCCGGCTGCACCGGGCAGAACCAGACGATGATGAATACCCCGATCAACGACACCGGCAGGTAGAATGCGAAACTCCGCGCCAGCGGTACATCGGTAACCAGCGCCTGACTGTAGAAATACCACATCGCGTTTCCGCAGGCGATGCCGAGCGCGGAACAACCGAGCAGCGCCGAGATCTTCGCCAGGACGCTACGCTTGCCCCGTCTCTGAATCAGCCACGGCACACAGAGCACGATGCCGACGATCAGCGGGGTGATGAAATAGACCAGATCCAGTTTTCCTCCCCAGCCGAGCCCGACCGAGGGATCCGCGTTCCAGGCCTGTGCGGCGGCCCGCGACAGCGCATACCACACGCTCTTGGCG
>CAKUKT010000137.1 GCA_934663655.1 uncultured Victivallaceae bacterium | reverse complement strand
GCTCACCGGTTTTCTGCGGGCGTTTCCCTACCATGACACTCCGGATCAGCGCCGTGCCACCCGGGAAATTTTCCGGGACATGTCCGCCGCGCGTCCGATGGACCGGCTGATCTGCGGCGATGTCGGTTACGGGAAGACCGAACTCGCCATGCGGGCGGTATTCCGGGCGGTTTCGGCCGGTTATCAGGCGGCGGTGATTGCGCCGACCACGGTGCTGGCTCAGCAGCATTTCAATTCATTCCGGGAGCGCTTCGCGGCCTATCCCTTCACGATCGATATGCTCAGCCGTTTTCGTACCGCCGCCGAACAGCGCCAGGTCATCGAACATGTCGCTTCCGGCGGCGTGGATATCGTCATCGGCACTCATCGGCTCTGTGGCGCCGATGTTAAATTCAACAACCTCGGGCTGGTGGTCATCGACGAGGAGCAGCGTTTCGGAGTCGAACATAAGGAGACGCTGCGCCGTTTCCGAACCGGTGCGGATGTGCTCACCATGTCGGCCACGCCGATTCCGAGAACTCTTTACCTCGCGATGGCCGGCGCCCGGGATCTGAGCACACTGATGAGTGCGCCGCGGTTGCGCCAGCCGGTAAAGACGGTTATCGCTCCGGAGGAGGAGCTGTTGATCGTCAATGCCATTCGCGCCGAACTCGCCCGCGGCGGTCAGGTTTACTACCTGCACAACCGGGTTAAAACCATCGACGAATGCGCTGATCGGCTTGCGGCATTGCTTCCGGAAGCGCGTTTCGCAGTCGCGCACGGTCAGCTTCCCGAGAAGCAGCTTGAAGAGATCATGTCCTCTTTCCTCGCCGGAAATATCGACTGTCTGGTGTGCAGTACCATCATCGAATCGGGACTGGACGTACCCAACGCCAACACGATCATCATCGAACGTGCCGACCGTTTCGGACTCGCCGAACTCTATCAATTGCGCGGCCGGGTCGGACGCTGGACCCATCAGGCCTACGCCTATCTGCTGCTTCCACGCGACCGCTTCAGCATCGGTTCCGACGCAAGAAAGCGGTTGGCGGCGATTCGCAGATGTTCCAATCTCGGCGCCGGATTTCAGCTGGCGCTGCGGGATCTGGAGATCCGCGGTTCCGGAAATCTGCTCGGGCCGGAACAATCCGGCCATCTCAACCTGATCGGCTTTGATCTCTACTGCCGGCTGCTCTCCCAGGAGGTCGCCCGTTTGAAGAACGAAGAACCGGTGATCATACCCGAAGTGGAGGTTTCGATCGACTTCATCCGCTTTGCATCGCGCGCTCCGGAGGAAATCATGGCGGCTTCGTTGCCGGTCGATTACATCGGCGGCGATCGCCCCCGACTCGAACTCTACCGCCGCCTCGGTTTGCTCGGTTCTGAAGCGGCGCTCGAAGAGCTGCGCAGCGAGATCATCGATCGTTTCGGACCGCTCCCGGAACCGGCGGAAAATCTGCTCAGACTTACGCTGATCCGGCTGCTGACCGCCGAATCCGGTTATCGGCGACTGGCGGTTGCCGACGGCCGGGTGGTGTTGTCCAATTCCTCCGGCGGAGTTTTCCGGCTGCCGGACGGCAAGCTGCCGCGGCTCGATTACCGCGATGCCCCGAAACTGCGTCTGCTTCATCTGGAAAAATATCTCCGTCAGGCGAAAAAATGAGTTCCTTCATCGATCTGCACACCCACAGCAACGCTTCGGACGGCGTGGAAACACCGTCGCGGGTATTTGAACTTGCCGTCGCCGTCGGTCTTTCCGCGGTGGCGCTGACTGATCATGATACTGTTTCCGGAGTGGAAGAGTTTCTGGCGGCGGGAAAGAAGTCCGTCGGCACGGAGGCGATTGCGGGAATTGAGTTGTCCTCTCTTTATGCTTCGGCGCGGGAGATTCATATCGTCGGTCTCTTCATCAACCCCACGGCTCCCGGGTTGCTCGATTTCATCGCGCTTCAGCGTGAATCCCGCCGCCGCCGCAACGAAGCGATCCGGATCAAACTTACCGCGCTGGGGTTTCCGCTTACCTGGGATGAACCGGAATTTTCGCTCGGCATCGACGGGGTGGGGCGGCCCCATTTTGCCCGGGCGCTGATCCGGAAGTACGGTTTCCCGGATATTCGTTCGGTTTTCGACAAACTGCTCGGTCACAGCCGGCCCGCATTTGTCCCCCGGCGGCTTCCCGATGCCGGGGCGGCGATCGCGGCAATTCATGCCGCCGGCGGCGTCGCGGTCTGGGCGCATCCGACCTACCGGGAACGCAACGAACGCGCATTTCTCCGGCGGGCGGCGAGGCATCTTTCCGGACGGGGGCTCGACGCGATGGAAGGTTACTATTCGCTCTTCGGTCCCGGCGAAACCGCGTTGGTGACGGAGATCGCGACGGCGGCCGGACTGGCCATCTCGGGCGGAAGCGACTTTCACGGCGGCGACCCGGGGTTCCAGGTTGGAACCGGCGCGGGAGGTTTGCGGGTTCCGGCGGAACTGTTGCCGGAACTGCGCCGTCGCCATCAGCTTATTTCAGCCCGAACATCTCCCGTTTAAGTTCGAGATAATAGAGATAATCCTCTTCCGGCACGTTCGGCGGACAGCGGTGGTCGCAGAAGGGAATGTAGCCGCCCCGTTCCACGTAGGGCACAAGGGATTCAAGGCAGCGTTTTATCCGTTCACGTCCGCCGGCGAGTTCGATTTTGTTCACCCCGCCCATGATGCGCAGTTGTCCGGGATAGCGGTCCAGAAGTTCGCCCGGATGTGCGCAGCCCATCACCTCGAAGGGAAACAGACAGTTGATTCCCCCTTCGAGCAGATACGGCAGAATCGGACGCACATCCCCGTCGCAGTCAGTGAACCACAGCCCGATTCCGTAACGGTCAAGTTTAGTCCGAATCCGCCGGTAGCGCGGCATGACCACGTCACGGAAAAAATCCACCGAAACAAGCGGACCGTTCTTGAAACAGATATCCTCCCAGCCACTGGCGAAATCAAAGTCAAAATGGGGAAGCAACCGGTCGAGCGCATCCTCAACCAGCACGCAGCAGCATTCGACCATCTCCTCGACCATTTCCGGATAATCGTAAACGGCGTAGGCGAGGCCTTCAAAGGTGAGCAGGTCGCGGATCTTGCCGATCATCGAACCGCAATAGATCCCCAGCGGATAGTCGCGGTCGGCCGGGTGGCGGCGCTTCAACTTTGCAATATCCGGAATCCGGCCCGGGGAGTCGCGGCGGAAATGGTGATCCCGGAAGCGTTTCCAGTCATCCGGAGTGGTGATCGAGGATTTCAGGAAGCGGGGAATGGTGTCATGGCCGTCGAGCGGTATTTCGGTCAGCACCCCGTCGGAATCCATGACGATGCGCGAGGTGGAAGTGGTTTCAACCACCCGCGGTTCCAGCGGCGGGTCCATCCATACCCGCGGAACGATCACTTCGAATCGGTCGAAGCCGAAAAAGCGGTCGGCGGCTTCATTGGAGGTGATGTGATTGTCACGGAAAATTTTCCACTCCCGGAAATTTTCATCCCAGTAACCGAACTCCATGTTGAAACAACGGTCGACGCTTTGAAAATTCATCTGCCGGACGAAGCGTTCGCGGGCGGTCAGCCTCCCCGGCCAGGGTTCGAGCAGGCGGGTGATTGCCATGATATCCTCCGTTGCGGTTTGGAAATTGCACTTTGACGGATTATGTTATCCGGGTACGGGTATAATATATCCCGGTGGAAGGCAGATGAAAATGAACGGCAATTGCAAATTCATATCCTGGAGTTGCATTCGATGATGAATGTGGAAGAGTGGCACCCGGTGCTGCGGTTGGTTAACTTCTTTTCTCCCGTGACCAGACAGTGGCCGCGGCGGCGGCTGGTAGATATTGAGATGATTCTGGCGATCGAGGGCAGGTTTGAACTGGAACTGCACGACGATGGCGACCGGCTGATAACCCAGCTTCCACGGGAGGTGATATTCATCTACCCGGGAGAGGAACACTCCTACCGGGCGTTCCCGGCGGCGGGGCGGGAACCCTTCTTCTCCTGCGTGCATTTTCAGTTGCCGCCGGAAACGGCTGTCGCCGCACTATTGCCGCGGCGGATCAGACTCGGCAACCGTTTTGGAAGATTTGTGACCGGATTTCGTTCCCTCCAGGATGAATATTCCGGCGGCGGCAGGTTTCGGAACCAGATCGCCGACTGCATGCTCCGGGAAATTCTGCTGCGGCTGGCGGAGATCGCTGCGGAACCGGAGCCGGCCGGAGAGAGTTTTCTGGCCGATGCGATGATTCGTTACCTCGACGAACATCTGGAGAAGCATCCGGGCAGAGCGGCGCTGGCGATGGAGTTTCACATCTCTCAATCGCATGTGAACCGGCTGTTTCGGAGGAGAACGGGTTGTACTCCCACCAGCTGGCTCCACCGCCGGCTCGCCGAACGCGGATATGCACTGATGCTTTATGATAATCTCAGTGTCAAGGAGACGGCTGAACGCCTCGGCTTTGCGACGCCGTTTCATTTCAGCCGGGTTTTCAAGCGGGTTTTCGGCTTTTCGCCGTCCGCGGTGCGGACCCGCTGAAATGGCGTCCGTCCGGGAGGGGAGGACGAAATTTTTCCGTCCCCCCACACCCCGGGGGAATCACCTGGTGGCGTCGACGTTCACGCGCAGAGCCTCCACCCGGGCGTCGCCGCTGGGAACCACGACAATGCCGGAATTACGGATGATTTTCCGGGCCGCATCATCCAGACCGGCAAGTGCCGGATCGTTATTGTTCAGGGCGATGGAGACATTTTTGGCCGGAATTTCAACGCATTTTCCCGAGGAGAACACCCGGGATTCAAGATAGTTCAGCTCAACGCGCAGTTTGATTATTCCCCCCTCGTTCTCCAGTGGAAACGGCGGTTCATTGCCGACGGATTCAATCCGGTCCCGATGCAGTGTGAACCCGGTGAAGGTACCCCCGCCGGAAATCAGCACCAGTGCACTTCCATTATCGATCGACAGCTCAATTTCCGCTGCCGTCGGATGCACCTTATATGCATAATTCCCCGCAGCAAGGAGCTGTTTTCCCCGGTTTTCCTGCTGCCATTCGGTAATCTTCTCGGGTTCCGGAGGCGGAGAGAGCTGGACCTCCACTGCGAGGTCGTCAATAATCGCGGAACTGCGGTTGTTGCGCAGAGTGAGGTTTTTCCAGTGGGAGATTCCGCCGCCGGAGTCGGAAAGCGAACCGATTACAATACTGTCGGTATGCATCTTGGGAACCGTCAGCACCATGCCGCGCATTTCGGTCGCCGGATCGGAGGAGGAGGCGGCTGCCGGGGCCGAGAGCAATTTCCGACCGTCGGCTTCGAGGGTCACTTCAGAAGCGCTGAGTCGCAGCCGGTAGCGGTGAAAAGTTCCGGTGGGAAATTTGACTTCGGAACCGGCGTACATCAGTTTGATTCGTTCAGGAGTGAAGGAGACTATCTCCACTTTACCCGCACAGGCGACGCGGACCATCACTCCGAGTTCATCGGTTGCGGAATCGACCTTGAGATCGAAGCCGAGATCGATGGTTTTCGTCTCATTGGCGAGCGGATAGAGCAGATTCGCCCACCCCGGACCGGAATCGGCAAGGCGGCAGGCGCCGTCGACGATCGTCTCCGCGCGGGAATGGTCGGCATTGCCGGGAAAAAGGCGCCGCCAGGGCGGCTGTTCAGCGCCACGCAGCGGCCGTTCTCCGGTATATATGCTGTCTTCCCGGCTCTCCCCTGACTGGTCCCGATTGGACAGTTCAATGGTATTCACTCCGGGATGAAGCGCATCGGGGGGGACTTCATAGAGGTGCCACTCCCGGCTGGATGCCAGATGTTTCCAGGGAATGCCGTTGGAGGAGACTGAGAACAGTTCCGGCGTAATGCCTCCGATGATTACGGCGTTGACCCGTACCGGTATCCCGTCGCGCATCAGGGCTGCGGGATCATCACCGAATTCGAGTTTCAGTTCCGTAGCGGCTCCCGGAGCGAGAAAAAGCCGGGAGACCGGAGAAAGTTCCGGCAGCAGCTGATACTTCGTTCCGCCGGCCAGCCGGGTGTCAGGATGCCACAATATCCGATCGCTGATGTGGCAGCGTTTATCGAGCAGCCGGTAAGCGGACGCGTCACCGAGCATCAGATTACGTACGGAATTTTCGTTGAAAAGGTTGAAGTAATACATTCCATCCATGCCCGCCTGCCACGCGGCGGCGATCCGGCCGTAATAGCTGCGGGGATCGTGACGGGAGAGTTTCGGAAACTGCGTGAATGAGGGCATGGAGATCGACGCGTAACATTTAATATGGTAGCGGCGACAGAGTTCGACCGATTTCTCCCACGGTTCGAGGTGGAGGTTGTCGGAGGCGAAGAACAGGTCGAAAACGCCTTCGCGCATCAATTTTTCCAGTTCAAAACCGATTGCCCGGCAGTATTCCGGGGAATCCGGGGCGCGGACTGCAATCAGAATCGGGCGACCGCGGGTGCGACCGTGTTTTTCGGTGACGGCGCGGATTTTCCGGAACATGTCGCTGAAGGCCTCCCGTTCGGCGTCGGTCGCCTCGCCACCCCAGGCGACCGATTTGAAGAGCGTGAGTGAACGGAAGAGATCAATTGCAATCCCGTCGATATCGTAATTTTCCGCAAGTTCGTCAACCACCGCTACAAAGCGGTCGCGCACCTCCGGATGGCTGAAGTCCAGTGAACTCCAATCCCCATACGGCGGCACCCGTCCGTAGGCGCCGGTGAGAAATTCCGGGTGTTCGCGCTTCCACTTCGAAAAGAACGGGCAGGGCAGATCGGGGCGGTCCGCGGAATCATGGGTGTCGTTGAGGCGGATCCCGGCAAAGATTTCGATATTGTGCTGCCGGGCGTACTCGATCTGCAGTTTCAGTGGATCGGTGCCGCGCTCGTGCAGCAGCGGGACGATGTTGATGGTTTTAGACGAGTCCGGACTGCGGAAATCGAGCCTCTCGCCGACCCGGGTCGGCGTGATCAGCTGGTAAAAGGCGCCGTAATTGGC
>CAKUKT010000136.1 GCA_934663655.1 uncultured Victivallaceae bacterium | reverse complement strand
CGCGCCGGCGATATTTTGGTGTAACTTATTGAAAAAAAAATGGCATCCCCATCGGGATTCGAACCCGTGTTGCCGGGATGAAAACCCGGTGTCCTAGGCCTCTAGACGATAGGGACGCGCTATGTTTTATAATGTATCGCCATTATTCCAAATTGTCAATGCCTCAATTGCAAAAAAAAGCCGTTTTTCTGCAAAAACTCCCACTCCCGACTCCTCACATGAACGTTCTACATCATTCGCTCCAACTGCCGCCACCACCACTGTGACTGATACAGGAAACATACCCGCCGTCGATGAAGTCGGATTCAGTCACAATTTTTCCAAAAAAAGCGTAAAAACGCTTGGAAAATCGATTCTTCAGTGTATTTTATATAAAAAGATTTTCCGACTGCGCCGGAATCTGTTTCCGACCGCGCCGGAATCCGGTTTTACGAGCTATTTCAACAACCATAAAATAAGGTTTTAAGAATTCTGGAGGTTGCAATGTTGAAAAAGATGCTTGGCGGAGCGGCAATCGCCGCGGGTTTGTTGTTCGGCGGCTTCGGTTGTCCGTCGGTTCCGATCGAGGACACCACCCCGATTCCGGAAGCGGCTCCCGATCCCGGCATGGGCGCCTATAACGTCGATATCGACGGCGGCTTCAGCGGTTTCGAGGGCGGAAACGGTGCCACGGCCTGGAGCGACGTCGATCCCAACAATCCGGATGCCGGCGCCGACCAGAACGGCTGGCAGCTCGCCGATCCCACCGGCGCCCGCCTCAATATGCCGATCATCTACTTCGCCTACGATTCGGATATGCTGGTTCCGAGCGAAACCAGCAAACTTGACAACATTGCCGCCTACATGAGCGACAAACCCGAACTCGGCCTCGTGATCGAGGGACACTGCGACCAGCGCGGTACCGATGAATACAACCGCGCGCTCGGCGAACGCCGCGCCAATGCGATTCGCGCCTACCTCAACGGCGCCGGCATCGCCGATGGCCGCATCAGAACGGTGAGTTACGGCAAGGACAAGCCGGAAGTCGAAGGTTCCGGGGAGGAAATCTGGAAGCAGAACCGGCGCGGCGTTCCGGTGCCGATGGTAATGAATTGACGGACTTGCCGACCGCTTCGACGCCCGGAACGGTCGGTGTTTCAAGGTATCCGCACCATCGGCAAACCATACCGCGGGGTGAGGATGCAATCAAATTGTGATTGTTGCGCGCCCTTTTCCGTTGTCAGAACGGAAAAGAGCGCGTGTTCTTAAATCAAAGGAGTTTTTTTTGAACCATGAGCAAAATCCGCAATGAACACGTTTTCACCTCGGAATCGGTTTCCGAGGGGCATCCCGATAAGGTTTGCGATCAGATTTCCGACGCCATTCTCGACGCCTGTCTGATGCAGGATCCCGACAGCCGCGTCGCCTGCGAAACCCTCGCCACCACCAATATGATTGTCATCTCCGGCGAAATCACCACCAAGGCCAAAGTCAACTGGCAGGAGGTGGCGCTCAACGCGGTGCGCGACATCGGATACAACCAGCATGGCGTCGGCTTCTGCGCCGATGACGCGAAGGTACTGGTGGCGATTCACCGGCAATCCCCGGACATCTCCCAGGGGGTGACCGAAGGCATGGGACGCTTCACCGAACAGGGAGCCGGTGATCAGGGAATGATGTTCGGATATGCGAGCAACGAAACCCCGGCGCTGATGCCGGCCACCTGCTACTACGCCCATAAACTGGTCGAACGTTTTGCCGAACTGCGCAAAAGCGATCCGGAGAAGTACCGCTATCTGCGTCCCGATTCCAAGAGCCAGGTTTCGATCCGCTACCGCGACGGCAAGCCGGTGGCGGTGGAAACAATCGTGCTCTCGCACCAGCACACTCCGGATATGCCTGACGAATGGCTCCAGAAACTCGTTCGCGAAGTGGTCGCCGAGGTCATTCCCGCCGACCTGCTCGCTCCCGATGTCGTCTACTACGTGAATCCGACCGGCCGTTTTGAAATCGGCGGACCGCATGGCGATACCGGCCTCACCGGCCGTAAAATCATCGTCGACAGCTACGGCGGCGTCGGTTCGCACGGCGGCGGAGCCTTTTCCGGCAAAGATCCCTCCAAGGTGGATCGTTCCGCAGCCTACTACTGCCGCTACATCGCCAAAAACATCGTCGCCGCCGGTCTTGCCGACAAGTGTGAGATTCAGGTCGCCTACGCAATCGGCGTCGCCGACCCGCTGAGCATCAACGTCGATACCTACGGGACCGGCAAACTGGATAATGTCGTACTGGAAAAGATCATCCGCAAGGTCTTCAACCTCAAACCCGCCGCGATCGTCGCCCAACTCGGACTCAAGCACCCCGGACACGGCTGGTGCTATCGGGATACCGCTGCCTACGGCCATTTCGGTCGCGACATCTTCCCGTGGGAAAAGACCGACCGGGTGGAAGAACTCCGCGCCGCGGCGGCGGAATACGGCGTCAAATAAAAATGGGAATGCGTTTTCTCGGCGTCGGTTCGCCGCTGATCGACCTGCTCGCCCACGTTGACGATGCCTTCCTGGTGCGCCACGTCCCCGGCGAAAAAGGCGGTATGTTGATGGTTGAACCGGGCTTTCACGAGGAGATCCTGCGCCATTGTCCGCAGGCTCCGGCCCGGGTGCCCGGCGGTTCGACCGGCAACACGATTTTCGCGCTGGCGCAACTCGGCGAACAGGTGGCGATGTTCGGCAAACTCGGGCGCGACGAAAACGGCGACTTCTACCGGCGTCGCCTCCACGAACTCGGCGGTTCGACGGATGAATTTGTCGTCACCGACGCGGCTCCCACCGGAGTCTGCCTCGCGATGATAACCCCGGATGCCGAACGTACCATGCGTTCAGCCCTCGGCGCGTCGCTGCTGCTTACCGCGGACGAAGCGGCAGCGGTGGATTTCCGGCGTTACGATTTCGTATACATCGAAGGGTACATGCTCTACTCCCCGGCCTGTTTGCCGCTGCTTCAAGGCGCCCGCGCCGCCGGATGCCGGATCGGATTCGATCTCGCCAGTTTTGAAGTGGTTCGCGACTTCCGGGATCAGCTGCCCGGGTTGCTCAGAGAATATGTCGATGTGCTCTTCGCCAACGCCGATGAGGCCGGAGAACTGCTCGGACGTGATTCCGACGTCGACGCCTGGCTCGAACAACTCTCGGCGTGGTGCGATATCGCAGCGGTCAAACTCGGACGCCGCGGTTCGGTGATCCGCCGCGGCGGAGAAACCGTACACGTCCAGGCGCTGGTGGTCGATTCTCCCGTGGATACGACGGCGGCCGGCGACCTCTGGGCGGCGGGATTCCTCCACGGCCTTTCCACCGGGGCGGATCTGCGCCGGGCCGGTGAACTGGGTTCGCTGCTGAGTTCCGAGGTCGTCAAGGTGGTGGGGTCGGAACTCCCCGCCCCGGTATGGCAAGCGCTGCGCCGCCGCATTGAGAGCTGACAGATTTTCAAATTATAAAGGATTGAGTTTTTTATGGATTACCGGATCAAGGATATTTCGCTGGCCGACTTCGGACGCAAGGAGATCGACATCGCCCAGCAGGAGATGCCGGGGCTGATGGCAACCCGGGCGAAATACGGCAGCAGCAAACCGCTGGCCGGAGTCAAGATCATGGGCAGTCTGCACATGACCATCCAGACCGCCGTGCTGATTGAAACCCTCGCTGAACTCGGCGCCGATGTGCGCTGGGCCAGCTGCAACATCTTCTCCACGCAGGATCATGCCGCAGCTGCAATTGCGGCCCGGGGGATTCCGGTTTTCGCCTGGAAGGGGGAGACGCTGGAGGATTACTGGGAGTGTACGCTGGCGGCGATGACCTGGCCGGATGGTTCCGGTCCGGATCAGATCGTCGATGACGGTGGCGACGCCACGCTGCTGATTCATCGCGGAGTTGCCGCCGAGGATAATCCGGCCATCCTCGACGAACCCGCCGACAGTCATGAGCTGCAGGTCATCAATGCGCTGCTGCGCCGGGTGCTCACCGAAAAGCCCGGACACTGGCATCGGGTGGCGGCGGCAGTACACGGGGTTTCGGAGGAAACGACGACCGGAGTGCATCGCCTTTTCCAGATGGAGAAGAACGGCGAACTGCTTTTCCCGGCAATCAACGTCAATGATTCGGTCACCAAGAGCAAATTCGACAACATCTACGGTTGCCGCCACAGCCTCACCGACGGAATCAAGCGGGCGCTGGATGTGATGCTCTCCGGAAAAACGGTGATGATCTGCGGCTACGGCGACGTGGGCAAAGGCTGCGCCGAGGCGATGCGCAACGAACGTGCCCGAGTGATGGTCAGCGAAGTCGATCCGATCTGTGCGCTTCAGGCGTGTATGGCCGGCTTTCAGGTCTGCACCGTCGAAGACGCCCTGCCCTACGCCGACTGTTTTGTGACCGCCACCGGCAACTGCCATGTGATCACGCTTGACCACATGAAAAAGATGAAGGATCAGGCGATCGTCTGCAACATCGGCCATTTCGACAACGAAATCGAAGTCGCGGAACTGGAAAGTTGTCCCGGCGTCACCAAACTGGTAATCAAGGACAGCAGCTGTCCGGTGAGCCGTTACACCTTCCCGGATGGTCATTCGATCTACCTGCTGGCCGAAGGACGACTGGTAAATCTCGGTTGTGCTACCGGGCATCCGTCGTTCGTGATGTCCAACAGCTTCACCAACCAGACGCTGGCGCAGATCGACATCGCCCGCAATCCCGGACGCGCGGTCGGCGTTTACCTGCTCGACAAAAAACTTGACGAAGAGGTGGCCCGGTTGCATCTCGACAAACTCGGCGCCAGGCTCAGCCGACTTTCTCAGCAGCAGGCCGACTATATCGGCGTGCCGGTCGACGGCCCCTTCAAAAACGAAAATTACCGTTACTGACGGCGGGCTCACCGCTGATTTGAACGTCGGCCGGAGTGAATCTCTCACTCCGGCTGTTTTATCCTCCATCGCGCAACCGGGAAAATTCCGGCGGCGTGGTTCCACGGAGAAACCTTGAGCCCCGACCATTTTCCGGAATGGCCGGGACGACAGAACCATTCCGGAAAACCATTTCCCGGGCCGGGAGTTTCCGCTCGGGAAAAATTACTCTATTCTGCAACAAAACAATCTGGACGGTGCCTTACTCCGTCCAGGATGAAGACGGAGAAAATATGATGCGTTTCAACTGTTATTACCCGGCGGCGGCCGCCCTGTTCATCGGGATTTTCTGCTCTTCCTGCACGGTCGGCCCGGCGGCGACCGGAGGTGCGATCCTGACCACGGCGTATGAAACCGAGGAAAACACCGGCCGCGATCACATCAGCATACGGTATCCCGCGCTCAGCGGCACCGGCAATCCGCAACTGGAGGAGCGCGTGAATCGTCAAATCCGGGAGTCGGTGGAGCAGATGGTCGAAAATGCCCTCCGCGACACCATGGAGTATCGCCAGGCCCAGTTGGAAACCGGGGGTTCGCCGGACGATACGATTCCGATCATGATCGACGTCGATTACCAGTTGCATTATGCATCGAAAGAGCGGATTTCATTTGTCGTAAATAGATGCCGGACGCTGGCCAACGCCTATACTGAACAGAGCTTTTTCAATCTGGAACTGCCCTCCGGCCGGGAGTTCACTCTGCGCGACCTGCTGGGAGAAAATTTTCAGGAAATCGCCGCCGCGGAAATCCGCCGACAGATCGAGGAACGAACCCGTCACGATGGAGCGGTTTTCTTCGATTCGGCGGAAACTGCATTTAGTGCGCTCCCCCCGAACCATCCCTTCTACCTCAACCGGGATGGTGAAGTGGTGATCGTCTTCAGTAAATACGAAATCGCACCGGGCTCGATGGGAATCGTTGAGTTTATCATTCCTCCGGCTGAATAGGGATTGCCCCATCTCCTTATTCCACCGGTTGAAAGCCGCGCCGGGTTGCAACGCGGCGCGACACCGTTCGCCCGCCGCCGGTCGGAACGACAGCCGATCCGGGACCTCGGCACGGCATCAGGCGGGAGCCGGAAAATTGATTTTTCCTGATTATAAGATATATTATGCAAATATATTCGCACCGGATCCCCGCTGCGCCGGAACTGACGGCGACCGAACGGTATGCCGGTTGCCGGAAACAGAATAATTGCAGAATTGGAAAATGCGTTCAACCCGGGCTGACTCCGCCGCGCGCCTCTTCTGCAGATTTAAAGGGAATTGATTCATGAACACCACCGTCCGCACCCGTTTTGCTCCGAGTCCGACCGGCTTCATGCATGTCGGCAACCTGCGTACCGCGCTGTACGCCTGGCTGCTGGCGCGTTCACAGCATGGCCGTTTCATCCTTCGCATTGAGGATACCGACCGCGCCCGTCTGGTCGAAAACGCCGTCGAGGTGATCTACAACACGCTTCGGCGTGCCGGCCTCAACCACGATGAAGGCCCGGATGTCGGCGGCGAATATGGCCCCTATGTCCAGAGTGAACGTATCGATATCTATCGCAAATATGCTCATGAACTGGTCAAATCCGGACACGCCTATTACTGTTTCTGCGAAAAACACGACGAGGAGCCGGATGAGGAGGCGTCAGACACGCCACCGGCGACCTCCTGTCCGGGCAACTGCGGCGCCATCGATCCATCCACCGCCGCCGCCCGGGTCGCCGCCGGAGAGCCGTATGTGATACGCCAGCGGATTCCCCGTGCGGGGGTCACCCGGTTTGAAGACAGCGTATTCGGAGAAATTTCCATCGAAAACAAGGTGCTTGACGATCAGATTCTGCTCAAACGCGACGGCTTTCCCACCTATAATTTCGCCAATGTGGTCGATGACCACCTGATGGGAATCACCCACGTCGTCCGGGGGTCGGAATATCTCTCCTCCACTCCGAAGTACAATCTGCTCTACCGGGCCTTCGGCTGGGAAATTCCCGAATATGTGCATCTGCCGCTGATCATGGGACGGGATGCGGAGGGCAATGTCTCAAAACTCTCCAAGCGCCACGGTTC
>CAKUKT010000135.1 GCA_934663655.1 uncultured Victivallaceae bacterium | reverse complement strand
ATCTAGTATAATAAAGTTGTTTTTGTTGGCTTTTTGCAGAAAAGGAGAGGGAAAATGAAAACAACAAGAATCAACCGGATGAAGAAAAGCTGGCTCGGACGTCAAATCTGCAAACTGCTGGGCGAAGAACGCGGCGCGGTGATGATGGAATACGTCATTGTCGCGGTTCTGATCGCGGCGGCCTGCGTGGTTGCAGTTGCCATGTTCGGCAAGACCATTGTCGGCATGTTTGATGTCGCGGCCAAGGGCGCGAGCGCGGACCATTCCGGCGCCAAGACTGCCCTGGACGAGACCCAGCAGACCCAGAACGAGGATGCGTCCAAAGCGTCCGAATTTCACGACAGCATGCATAAATAAAAGCGCGGAGTCAAAATGCACATTACTCCGACAGTGTACATGATTGCGGCGGCGACTCCGTGGCTGATCGTATTGGGAAAATACGATTGGAAGACACGGACGCTGCCGAATCGTCTCACCCTCGGAGGAAGTGCGGTGATCATGGCCTGGCAGTTCGGGTGGGGCGGTCTCCCCTATCTGCTGAACTCTCTTCTGGGCGGAGTTATCGCGGGGGCGCTGCTGCTGATCCCTTTTCTGGTAAGGGCGGCGGGGGCGGGAGATCTGAAGTATCTCTTCGCGGGCGGTTTGCTGGTCGGCTGTCCGGCCGTATTTCCGATGCTGCTGCTGACCTCCGTGTTCGGGCTTGTGCTTGGGGTCATCATGCAGATAACCGGCCGGGTGGACGCTGCGAGGCTCAAGCACTTTTTCCGCTGTGTCTGCGACTGGCGTTACGACCGGGCGGAAGGGCGGAAAAATCTGCCGGACAAGGAAAACGAAAAGGTTCGGATCCCATTCGGAATCGCGATTTCCGCCGGAATATGGACGACACTGCTGCTGCGGCTCGTCGGGGAGTATGCCCGATGAGAAAGAATGAACAAGGCTCGATGCTGATGGAAACCGTGATCGTCATGCCGCTTCTGGTGGCGCTGATTTTTGGCGCGCTTCAAATGGCGCACATTCATGTGGCGCGGCAAATCGTAAGTTATGCAGCGTATGCCGCGGCTCGTGCGACATTGCCGGTTGCGAAGGACAAAGAGGAGGAAGAGGCGAAAAAAGCGGCGCAGCGGGTGCTCTGCTGGCTGGTCGCCTCTCCAGATTCCCTTCACGACGGCGTGATGATGCCCGATCCGGAAGCAAAAAGCGTCAAGGATCGGCTGATTGAATTCAAGGTGACGAAGAACGGCTGGAACAACGAAGTGGAATTGAAGTTTGCATTTCCGCTGGTGATGCCGTTGGCGGCCCAGATTATCGGTCATCATTTCAATCCGACGGATTACACGCAGGGCGAGGCGGGAGAGCATATTTCGACGGAGAGTTTCGGCGATGAATTTACCGGGCCGCATCTGGTTTTCCACGAACGCATGAGCATACCCAAACCTTATATTGTGAAAAAGTAAAAATGACGGCCATTCTGAAACAGAAAATGATGGAACTCGGACGTGACGAGAGCGGCGTTGCTTTTGCCTTCACCGTCACGGTTTCGCTGATCATTTTTCTGTTCGGTTTTGCCATTTACGCCTGCGGCGAGACCGTGCGGCAGAGGATCGAACTGCAAAATGCCGCCGATGCCGCCGCGTATTCCGGGGCGCTGGTTCAAGCGGACACGATCAGTCGCGTCGCCGTCATCAACAAGGCGATGGCGTGGAATTATGTGATGATGACACGGCGGCAGATGGATCACATCGTCGGAGCCTGGCTCGGCAAGGTGATTGAACGCTGGCAGAATGACTGCGCCGTGACTGGTACCGCCCAGCAAATCTGCGCCTGCTGCTGGCACAAAATTGAGGCGGTCAACTGGCGGGTCGGCGTCGATGCGTCGGGCGGCGCCAGTGAAGGAATTGTTCATCAGTTGATCCGCCTGAATGAATCACAGAATGTGGGAATCCCGGAAATCCTCGTCGGACTTGGTGAGAATGGCGTGCGGAATCCGGTGTCGCTTCTGAATTCTCTGCGAAACTGTGTCGCCTCGATGAATAAGGCGGAGAAGGAGTTGATCTCCGGCATGAAAGGGCGGATTGAAAGTGCGGTGGAATTTGCCGTCGACGCCAACGTCTCCCTGACGGAAAACGACCGACAAACCAGGGAAAAACGCGAAATTCAATGGTCCCTTTACGAGTTAAAGGACGCAAACAGTTATTTTGAAGCCCTCAAATCGAATGACGAGAGTCGTTTTCTGGGGTTCGGGGATTTCTCCGGTTCGGCCGTGGAGACATTCGGTGCAGGAGCTGATACCTGGCTGATCCTGGCCGGCGGCGAAGGATTTCAGCGTAATTATCAACAGACTGTGAATACTCTTAGTGCCAGATGGTTCACTTACAATCAACTCTGGTGGCATGATGCGGTGTGTCATTATGCCGGATTCTCCGCTTATGCGGTTGTGCCGGTCACCGGAGAACAGGGGCGCGACCAGTATTACACCGGAGAAAAGGCACGTCCGATGGTGCTGAAATCCAACTTTTTCAAACCGGATGGCGCGATTATCGTCGGGGTGTCCCGTCCTTTGAACAACCCCTTCGCCTTCATTTTCGGCGGGGGAGAACAATCCGGGATCTATTCGGCGTTCAACGTCGGAGGCGGCAATCAGACCATGTGGAGCGTGTCCGGAGCGCGGGCCGGCTATCGTCTTGACGAATGGGAAAAGGGCGAATACCGCAACACGGGAAGCATCGAGGATAAGGACAATTTGTGTGTGTCGGATTGGGACGCGATCTTTTTGCCGCTGCGCGATAAAGATTCGACCGCCGACTCAAGTTTGCTGGAAAAGTTGGCGAAAAAGCTCGGCGCATCCAAATCGTTCGTCGGCAAGGATTATTCCAGCTCTTATTCAAATATAGAGTTTTCGGGTGCGAGAGAACACTTGCATCATTAACCCAATAACGGAAGGAAGATCATGAAAACAACAAAATTGCTGATGTCGGCATTGGGAGCAACGGCTCTTTCCGTTTGCGCGTTTGCGGCTGAAAACGCAACGGCTGAAACTCCCGAGCTGAAGCCGGAAATGACGAAAATTGAAAAGATTGCGACCACGCGCCTCATTGCCGCGACAACACCGGGAAACGCGCTGAAGGATTGGATGACATCAGGCGCGTTGAAAAGGTGGAATGACGTTTACGGCGCAATGATCGGCAGCGACGGTTCGTCTGCGATCATGTCGGATTTCTTTTCCGGGGCGTTGCTGCTGTCCGGCCCCCAGAACGACATGAACGGGGTGTACGCGTTGTTCAATCCGTTTCAGGATACGGTGCTGCTCATTCAAGCGGACAATACGGAACTGCTGCCGCGGATTGAGGATTTTGCCTTTCTCACCGGAACGGATTTTCGCGGTGAGACGCTGAAAGACAACGAATATCCGCAGGCCATCGCTCCGACGAACGGGAATTTTGATGAGCTCCTCCTGAAAAACACGGCCGGGGTATATGCTGCCTTCAACCGGGAATTTCCCCAGGGCGCAACGGAGAACTCCATCGGAAAATTCCGCCGGTTCAACAACGATGAAAATTATCAGAAGGTTGCGTTCAACGGGGCGCTGCGGCTGGCATTGCTGAAGAAGTTCACGCTTCCCGAAGCGAACGACGATGCGCTCGCTGCCGGGGAGATCGCATTGTTGTGGTGGGAAGGCGATGAGGCAAAAATAAAGGATTTCTTCACCATTCCGGAAGCGGGAGATCTATTCGTCAAATATTATGTCTCACTTCCTGAGCAGGTGAAGGAGTCAATGATGCCGGTACTCTATTTCAAGAACAAACAAGCAGTGCTGTTCGGTTTTTCTTCCCGCCTGCTTCCTGAATTGGTTATACTGGTCAGGGTCGCGGCCGACGGCAAAGAAAAGCCGCGTTTTACAATGGTGCCTCTCGCCGCCGAACTTTGTTCGGAACTGTATCCCGCAGCAAAATAGAAATCAACATGAAAGGACATGGGAAGATGAAAAAGTTCTTTGCATTTATTGTGTTGGGCGTGTTCACCCTGTCTCCGGTCATGGTCAGCGCCGCAACGTCGGAAAACAACTTCGACAAGGATAAGAAAGCCGCCGCGGAATACCTCCAGGAGAAAATGAAGGAGAAAATCAGCAAGGGAGGAGAGCAGGCACTGGAGAAGATGGATCCCGCGGGGGCCAAGGCCCTTAAAAAGATCGTCGCTATCCTTGAGAATGCCGAACTTGCGGCGTCCCTCTGCTGGGATGTGATCCAGTTCGGAATGGAAACCACTACCGATCAGAGAGTTTTTGCCACCAATTTTGCCAGACGTTTTGAAAAATATATATCCAAGGAATACAAAATGACGGCAAACGCAACCAATGCGCTGGGATCGGCTTTCGGTTTCCGTATTCCGGATGAGAACGATTTGCGGACCGCTCTGTTTGAACTGGGCAAAAGCACGTTCAACGCGATCAAGAACATGTCCTCGGATGAACAGCAGAAAAGCAGACAGGCCGGAACCAGCATCCAGAACTTCGGCGCTCTGATGATGGATATCGGCGGCTCCACCGGAAGACAATGGAAAAAACAGTTTGAAAAATGAACCTCGCCAGGAGTAAGGACAACATGCGTTTTTGTACAAAAATACGCTCTTTCATAGTGAATGAACATGGCGCCGTCACTATGGAATACGTCTTACTCTGCGTAATGCTTGCCGCCGGAGCGATGATGATGGTCATCACCTTCTCCCGGGCAGTGGCGCGACAATTCGCACTGGTCTCTTATGCGATGTCAGGTTATTCATCAGAAGAACTCTCCGAGGCTCAGGAGCGCTTCCGAGAGGAAGAAGAAAACGATGCGGTGGTCGGAGAAACCTATTCCGACTACATGCATGGTGAAAGAGTGAATAAAAATTGATGAAAACGCTGAAAAAAACGACAAAAGAACGAGGATCGGTTCTGATGGAGACGATCCTCGTGATTCCGTTGTACATCGCTTTTTTCAGCGGAATCTACCTGCTCGGTGATCTGGAGCTCGGACGCAACAGACTTACCGCGGCCGACCGTTTCGCGGTTTGGCTCTCCGGCAACCGCTACGAGGACAAGGACGATGAGGCGGCGAAGAAAGACGCGTCGGAAGCCTTTTTCCCGGACGGAGAATTTGCCGAGGGTACCAGACTCGAATCGTTTTCATCCCACTCGACGGAGGTGGACTGGTATTCCGTGGTGCGCGGAGCGGCGGAACTCCGGATGGTTCTGCCGCTCTGGGCGGTGGGATGCCGGAAAGGGGCGATTGAGCTTTTCGCTGATATCGGTAAGTCGCCGGACAAGGAGTTGTGGGACAAACTCTCGTTCAAGGCGCGCGAGATCGAGGAACCGGACACCCACAGCGTGCTGATGCGCGCAAATTACGATGTCCGGGAGAAATCGGGGCGCGAACTCGCCCAGGGCGGGCCGTTGTGGTATGTGGAATACCGTACCGCTTTCATCGACAGCGACGGGATCCCCAACGACCGGCCGGATACGCTCTCGGTCAGCGACGGCGCGGAATATATCCGGAGCCCGCAATTTACGGCATGGAGCAAATGAGGATGAGACTGCTGTTGACATTTTTATGCGCGTTTGGTCTTGCGGTGGTTGCCGTCGCAACGGAGATCCGGCTTCCGGCGGAGGCGCAGCTTTCCGCCGATGAGCCCGCTGACGGAAAAACGTGGCGCCAATGCGGAACCATACCGCTTACCTACAGCGCGGCAAAAAGAAATTTTGATCTCTCGCTGCGGAAACAGGGCTGGACAAAGTTGCAAACGGTCGAATACGACCAGATTCAATGGAAGTCACTCGAACTGTGGAGTAAGGGCGAAGAGCGGATCCTGGTGCAGTACTGGCGGGAAGAGGTATCGCTCACCGGCTTTGCCTGGGGAACGCTGGAGGAAGAAAAGAAGTCATGAGCGAAAACGAAACACGGAAAAACCCCCGGAATCCATCTGCAGATGCGGCGTCTTTGGTGCCGCCGCGTCCGGAGACGGATTCCGCCGTTTCGTCTTCGGACAATGAAGTCAGGTATGCCACTGAAGTCACTGTGGTCAGCTCCTCCGGTACCGGCGACGCCTCTCCGGACGCCGGACGGGGAGTGACCGAACTTACCATCGTCAGCACTCCCGTCGATCGTCATCAAACCGAGGTCACGATGATTCAGGGTAAGCCACCGGAATCGGGGAAGCCCGCCACCGGGGACGAACTGCAGCCGGGAGACCGGATCGACCGCTACATCATCGTCCGGAAAATCGGCCAGGGAGGGATGGGAAGCGTCTATCTGGTACGGCATGAAACGCTTGGCGTTTTCCGGGCGGCAAAGGTTCTTTCCGGCGCTCTTTATGAACGCGGCGGAGAATTTGTTAAACGCTTCATTCAGGAAGCGAAGATGGCGTGTTTGATCAGCAATCCGAACATCGTCAATGTGCTGGATGTCGGCGATGATTCCGACAGCGGGCTGTGCTATATCATCATGGAGTACGTGGACGGGGGAACCGTCCGCAATGTGCTGCATACCATTCCTCGTCTCAGCGAAATACACGCGCTCATCATCGCCGAAGCGGTGGCGGAGGCGCTGAAAGCCGCCGCCGAACAAAATATCGTTCACCGCGACATCAAACCGGATAACGTGATGCTGACCCGGCGCGGCGAAGTAAAACTGGCCGACCTCGGTATTGCCAAGAATACGGATGACAACGTCCAACTGACCAAATCCCACATCATGATGGGCACTCCCGCCTATCTGGCGCCGGAACAGGCGCAGGACGCTCATTCGGTGGATGTCCGCGCCGATATTTACAGTCTGGGCGCGACGCTGTATGAAATGCTCACCGGGGAAATTCCGTACCCCGGTAAAAGCACGTATGATATCCTGACCAGGTTGGTTTCCGACCCGGTTCCCGATCCCCGCGCGTTGGTGGACTCCATCTCTCCGCAGACGGCGCGGCTGGTCATGAAAATGTTGTCGAAGCAGGCCAAACAACGCCAGCAC
>CAKUKT010000134.1 GCA_934663655.1 uncultured Victivallaceae bacterium | reverse complement strand
GTCTTTGCCAAGCTTTCTTCAAGAAAGCGTCGATCAAGGCGAGAGGCGCCGAGAGGCGCCGCCGCCGCGACGCATCGTTTATCTTTGCCAGCTTTCTTTTCACGCGAAAAAAAAGTACGGGCGGGAGTCTTTGCCAAGCTTTCTTCAAGAAAGCGTCGATCAAGGCGAGAGGCGCCGAGAGGCGCCGCCGCCGCGACGCATCGCTTTTCTTTGCCTACTTTCTTTTCACGTGAAAAGAAAGTGGTAAGAAGGTTCACATTGATCGAATTAGTGGTGGCGATGGCGATCATGATGCTGGTGGCGATGATAATCGGGGTATCATCTTCAACGTTCTACAATGGTTACCAGCGTTCGCAACGGGCATCGGCCCGACTTGAGGAGTATATTGCCATTGACCGGATATGGGATAATCTGATACGCAGCATGGTTCCGTTTCAGTGGGTTGACGACGAAGGAATATCGCGATTCGTTTTTGAGGGGGAGGTGGAAACGCTGCATTTTGTTGCGTTACGGCGGTTGTATGGAGATGATCCGGGGGCGTTTTTATTTGTACGGCTGTTTGTAGAGGATGAGCAACTGGTGGCTGAATATGCAGATTACCCGCGGGTGCAGTGGGATGAATCGGATGAGATGCGGACGTGGAAGCGGGAGATTATTGCGCGGGAAGTAAAGGCGATAAGTTTTCAGTATGCGGAATTGGATGAGGAGGAGGACGAGATCAGCTGGGAGGATTACTGGGAGGAAGAGGAGCATGCGGCGATACCGCTGGCGGTGCGGATGTGTGTGGAATGGAATGATGGGACGGTGGAGTACTGGTTGCGCCGGGTGGCGGGAGCGGGGAGGAACACCACGCTGGGCAATCGGGAAACGGTTTCGGAGGATGATGAAGATGTAGATGCTGGCAACCGGGCGGGTTCGACGCGGATGAGTTCTTCCGGAGGTGGCAGATGAATAAGGGATATAGGAGTTCGGTTCGCGAAGGCGGTTCGGCGCTGGTGGCGGTATTGTGTTTGATATTTTCGGCGGGGTTGCTGACGACGATGGTGCTGGCGTTGGCGAAGACGGGTTCCTTTACCGTGGCGGCGCATGTGGAACTGCAGCGTTCGATGTTGATAGCCGAAGGGGTGGCGGCGCGGGTGCAGTGGTTGCTGGCGGCGGACAACAATCTTTATCCGACGCGTGATCCGGGTATGACCGATTACGATGAATATGATTACGACCGTTATCTGGCTGATGGGGTGGAGCATGAGTTGGATTATCATGGTACACCGGTTCGTTTCACGATAACGGATACGGTAGCGGGGTTGGATTTCAGTAATGAATCGAATGCGACGCAGGCGCTCAATGCGTTGCTCAGTCGGATTGACGATGACGATGTGCTGATTGAGAAGCTGGAGACGTTGCTGTACCGGGTACCGGACTACATGGATACGGACACGACGCCGGGAGAGGTAGACGGAATGGAGGAGGGGGAGTACGAAGCGTTGGGGATGGAACCGTTGCCGCGGGATAATTCGCCGCAATTCCGGGAGGAGTTGTTATGGATTCCGGAGTTTCGAGACGTGATTCCGGTGGATCGGTACGGGCGTTTGAGCGGGGTGCGTTTGATTCCGGCGGAAGGGAGCGGTACATTGAGTGGTCTGCCGTCGCTGATTGCAGCGGACGAAACACTGTTGCGGACGTACACTGATTTTGAGGATGACGAAATAGCGGAAGTTCTGGAAGCGATCCGGTTGTGGAAAACGGAACGGACTCCGATCGATGAAACGCTTGATGAGGAGCTGTTGCCGCGACTGAGCAGCTTCTCGTGGGGCGAAAGCGGGAACTACACAGTGATAATCGAGGGGGGCCGGGAGTCGAAGCGGCCGTTTCGCAGTCTGGTGTTTTCCTGGGAAGGCTTTCCGATCTGGGGTACGGATGATGGGGTGATCCGCTATATGGAGTGGATGTTTCTCTGAGGGGAAGATTTAGTTGGTTGAGGTTGCCGGATTGCAGATCGGGTGCTAAATTATGTTCATGAAGAACAGACGGTACATAATAATGGCGCTGGTGGCGGCGGTGCTGTCGTTTCCGGTTTTCAGTCCGCGGGTGGAAGCGATGGATCCGGTGACGATTTCGTTGTTGGCGCCGGTAGCGGTAAAGGCGGCGCAGATAGCGGCGCCGTATGTGATGCGCGGCTTGCAGTGTGGAGCGATTCAGATGGTGAAGATCGGCCGGGATGTGGTGGATATATTCCGTCTGCCGCTGGGGGCGTTGCAGGCGGGGGTAGGCTGGCCGCTGGGGATGTTTCAGACTGGATGTTCGAATCTGGTGCAGGGATTCATTGCGCCATTCAAGATGACGTTTGATGTACTGCTGCTGCCGGTGGCGCTGGTGGGTGTCAATCCGGGCGGTTGATTAATGGGTCTGCTGCCGGGACGGGCTTGAGCGGACGGGAAAAAGAGAAGAAGGATGGTTGACGAAACAAAGAGGATGTCCGGGGTGGACATTAAATTATTTTATACCCGCCGGGAGGAACCGGCGCGGGTGGCGGTGTTTCTGAGTGGGACGGGCAGCAATGCGGAGGTGTTGCTGGATTATGCTGCTGGTGGTGACAGAGGGTTTGTGGTATCGCAACTGGTCACGGATGCGCCGGAGAGCAGTGCGGCCCGGCGTCTGGGGCGGGAATACGGGGTACCGGTAGTGGAGCTGGATATCCGGAAATTTTATCGGGAACGGGGCGAGGAGTCGATTCGTCTTGACAGCGACCGGCGACGTCAGATTCGGGGGGAATGGAGTGCGGCGTTGTGGGAGATGGTGCGTGCGGGGAGTCCTGATTTCGGGGTGCTGGCGGGATTTGTGCCGCTGACGAATATAGCGGCGTGGTTGAATTGTCTGAATGTTCATCCGGGGGATCTGTCGCTGGTTGGTCCGGATGGTGGGCGGTTGCTGGCGGGATTGCATTTTCGTCCGGTGGAACGGGCGTTGTTGTCCGGGCACCGGACGTTGCGCAGCAGTGTAATTCTTGCGCAGGGATATTCCGGGAGCGGAGAGCAAGAAATGGATTCCGGTCCGCTGCTCGGGGTATCGTCGGAGGTGCCGGTGGAACTGGATGGTATTACGGTGGAGGAACTCCGTCGGATTGCGGGGGAGCGTGGTCACGCGCCGTTTCACGATCGGTTGCGGGAACTGGCACAGAAGAATCTTGAGCGGCTGAAACGCGCGGGGGATCATATTGTGCTGCCCCGGGTGGTGGAAGCGTATGCGAAGGGTTGTTACGGGTTTGGGGAGGATGGATTGTATTTCCGTGGTGGCGCCGGGGAATGGGAACCGGTGCGGACGGTGGAGTTTTCCGTTGACGGGGTAAAACCGATTGCGAGGTAATTTCCGGGAAGGAGGAAAAATGTTCATCGATATACATGCGCATGCTTATCGGCGTCCGGTGCCGTTTGTGGTGAAGTTCTGTTCGGTTGAGGAGCTGCTTGAACGCTATGACGAAGCGGGTATAGAGAAGGGTTTTGTGCTGCCGATCGTCAGTCCGGAGATCTACTTTCCGCAGGCGAATGAGGATATTCTCGACATGGCGGAAGCCTATCCGGATCGGATTGTGCCGTTCTGCAATCTTGATCCGCGGATATTGAGCAATTCGGCGGATGCTCCGCTTGGAGATGTGCTGCGTTACTACCGTGATCGCGGCTGCCGGGGAATCGGCGAGGTGATGCCGAATCTGCGGATGCTCGATCCGCTGGTGCAGAATTTGTTTCGTCATGCGGAAGCGACCGGTATGCCGGTGACGACGGATGGTTCACTGGTGCTGGGGGGTGATTTCGGGCTGGTGGATGAACCGGGTCTTCCGCAGCTGGAATATACGATGGCGCGTTTTCCGGAACTGAAAATGATCGCCCATGGTCCGATCTTCTGGGGTGAACTCGGGGGCTTTACCACGCCGGCGCAGCGCAAGCCGATTTTCCGGGGGGACCGGGCGAGTCAGACGCATTTTTTCTTTCCGGAGGGACCGATCCGCGAGGAGGGGGTGGTGCCGAAGCTGCTGCGTCGTTTTCCGAATCTGTACGGTGAACTTTCGGATGCGTATCTGGTGTTGAAGTGCGACCACGAATATGCTGGGAAATTTCTGACGGAGTTCCAGGACAAGTTGTTTTTCGGGACGGACATCTGCAGTTTCAGACATCACTTCGGGATGCGGGAACTGCTGCTGGAGCTGCGTGACAGCGGCAGGATCAGTGAGACGGTGTTCGGTAAGATCGCGCGTGAGAACGCGATACGCTTCTTTGATCTGTAACCGGAGAGAGATCCGGTGCGCGGCGAACGGGTAGTGGTGGCGATGTCGGGGGGGGTGGACTCCTCGGTGGTGGCGGCGCTGGCGCTGGAGGCCGGATATGAAGTTGAAGGCGTGACCCTGGAACTGCGTGCGGGTGGAGATGACGGTTCGGCGGCGGCGGTCTGCCGTCAACTGGGGATTGAGCATCATCTGCTTGACCGGGAGTCGGAGTTCCGGGATCGGGTGATCGTGCCGTCGGCGCGGGAACTTGCGGCGGGCCGGACCCCGAACCCGTGTGCGCTGTGCAATCCGGAGTTCAAGTTTGCCGAACTGCTGAATTTCGCATCGGCGCGGGGAGCGAAGCGGCTGCTTACCGGGCACTACGCGCGGATTGATGCGGAGAACCGGCTGAGGCGCGGTGTTGATGCCGCCAAGGATCAGAGCTATTTTCTGTACCGTTTGAGCAGGGAACAACTTGGGCGCAGTGGCTTTCCGCTTGGTGCGCTGACCAAGGAGGAGGTGCGCCGTCTGGCGTCGGGATTTGGTTTGACGTCGGCGGAGCGTCCGGACAGTCAGGATCTCTGCTTCGGGGTACCCGGGGAGTGCGGAGGCGAAACGTTGCGTCGGCTGGCGGGTTTGCCGTCCCGGGCGGGGAGGTTCGTATACTGCGGGCGAGAGGTTGGCCGCCACGAAGGGATTCATCGTTACACGCTGGGGCAGCGTCAGGGTCTGGGGGTAGCGCTGGGGGTACCGGGTTATATTTCGTCGATTGACGCGGCGAGTGGAGATATCACGCTGGTCACCGATGCGTCGGAACTTCTGTCGACGGGTTTGGTGCTCTCGCAATGTGTATTTGCGGCGCCGCTTCCGGACCATGGGCGGGCGGCGGTGCGGATCCGTTACCGAAGTCCGGCGGTTGAATGTGAATATTCTCTGTTGCCGGACGGCCGGGTGGAGGTGCGTCTGGAACGTCCGCAACGGGCGGTGACGCCGGGTCAGTCGGGAGTGCTGTACAGTGGCGATCTGGTGCTGGGCGGCGGAATAATTGAAGAAACGACTTGAAATCCCCGTTGCCCGGGATATATTCTATACATTGCCGGATTATACAACAATTACCGGCGGCAACTTCCATCCGGGAAAAGGGAAAAATGAGTTTAAAAAGCAGAATCGAGAGGAAAATTCATGTCGGCAACCGTACGCTCGGCATGGGTGAGCCGATCTTCCTGACTGCGGAAATCGGCGCTGCGCATTGCGGCAGTATCGAAAATGCGAAGATCATGATCAAGGCGGCTGCTGATGCCGGCTGCGACGGGTGCGACATCTTCATGTGTTCGGACTATGCGGCGGAATTTTACCACCGCAACACGAAGAACGGGCACAACTTTGTGCAGGACTGGCACGATCTCTATTTCACGCCGGATCAGTGGCGCGAACTGATCGCCTACGGGGAAGCGAACAATGTGATCGTCTATCCGACACCGCTGGATCGCGTCAGTCTCCGGGTCTGCCGGGAACTTGGCGTCAAGATGATCAATGTCAACAGCGACGATGTGAATAACATTCTGTTTCTGGAGGATGCGGGCAAGCTCGGGATCCCGGTGACGATGCATGACATCGACCAGACGATTTCGGAGGTTGAGGGGGCGGTCAAGACGCTGATTGCCAACGGTGCGGCGGGGGTGACGGTGCTCCATTCCACGCTGGAGACGGGTGACGACGAATATGGTTATGCCACGGCGAATCTGGAGGTGATCCGGACCTACGACCAGGCGTTCGGGGCGTTGGGGGCGCTTGCCGGGTGTGTGGAACATACGACGAGTGATTTTCTGATCTATGCGGTGGCGGCCTATCGGCCGGTGCTGATAAGCAAGCATATTCAGATTGACAACAGCAATCCGCACGACACGAGTATTTCGGTGAAGACGGCGGATCTCAAGCGGATGATAAAGAACGTCCGGATGGTGGAGAAAGCGCTGGGAGACGGTCAGAACCAGCGGGCGATCAATGCCGATGGATCGATCCCGATGCGTTCGCGCAACAAGGTGCTGGTGGCGGCGCGGGATATTCCGGCGGGCAAGGTGGTGACGCGCGATGACATCGATGCGCGGCGGCCGGGTGATTACGGCGGTCTGCATCCGTGGAATGCTCGTCTGATCGTCGGGGCGAAAACCACGCGGGCGCTGAAGCGCAATGAAATTCTCAGCTTGAATATGTTCAGTGATTTCCCGGATGTGGATTACAAATTTCCGGAGACGCACGACTACAAGCTGCACGCAAACAGCAAAGTGGTGGCGGTCTGACCGTCGGAGCGTTGTCTTCTGGAGCCGGGATGAGGTGGGATAACGCGGTAATCGTGCTGGCGGCGGTGACTGTGCTGCTGGCGGGGTGTACGGCGGCGCCTCCGGTTCCGGAAGAGGAGCCGGCGGAACTCACGCTGGCGGAAGCGGAGAGGCGCTGTTGCCGTTATCTCGGCGAGCTCCGGACGGAGGAGATGCTCCGTCAGGTGGCGGGAGAGCGTTTTGACCGGCGGCGCCAGCTGGAACTTCCCGGGCTGCTCGCTCATGCCGACACCGTTGAAGATGAACTCCGGCTGCAACTGCTGGACGAAGCGCGCAATTATTGTGCGGTAGTCACGCGGGAGCGGGAGGGTGATCTGGAGGGGATCCAGCGTCGGATCACGGAGCGTCAGCTGGAGTTTGAGACAGCTTCCCGATATTGCCGGCTGGCGGCGCTGGAATCCGGAACCGGTTCTGATCCGGCGACGGAAATGCAGCGGCGACAGCTGGAGATG
>CAKUKT010000133.1 GCA_934663655.1 uncultured Victivallaceae bacterium | reverse complement strand
AATCGTCGCCAGAGTTGTACCGCCCGAAGAAAAAACCGTCTCGACCCGGAAAAGCGGCAACAGTTCGGAGATGACGCTCGGCGAGGCAATCCAGGGGAGCATCTCCATTCCCGGTGATCGAACTTCTTACTATGTCGGAGAGGAGATCCCGCTGGAATTGCGGCTGCTCGTTCACTCCGGAGCTCCGGTACGTTCGCTCGGTTATCCGGAACTGAGCGGCATGGCCGACGCGGTGTTCTCCGATTTCCCGAATCAGGAAAACCGCCGCTTTGCCGAACCACGGCGGCAACACAGGATCATCGACGGTCGGGAATATGTGGAGTTCATCTTCCGCACCGCTTTCCGGATCATGAAACCGGGACGGGTGACGCCGGAGGCCAGCTGCATCGTCGGGATCGTTCAGCGCAGTCAGAATCGACATCCATTGGGATTTCCATTTGACGACGATGATTTTTTCAGCAACTTCTTCTCCGGAATCGGCCAGGAAACCACCCCTTACGAAGTGAAGTTCCAGCCTCTGGAACATCCGGTGGAGATCAAACCGCTGCCGCCGGCACCGGCCGGCGCCGCCAACCTCCGGTTGATCGGCAACTGGCGGATGTCGGCACAACTCTCCCGCCCCTCGGCCCGCGTCGGAGAACCGATTGAACTGCTGATCGAACTGCGCGGAGACAGTTCCGGCGAGAGCGTCAACGCTCCCGCATTGAAATTCCCCGGCTTCCGGGTCTATCCTCCGGAGGTCAGAAAATCTTTCGGTACCGTGGAGCTGAGATACGCGTTGATACCGCTTGAAAGCGGAGAAAAGGAGCTGCGGGCCGCCTTTGCGATCTTTGATTCCGCTGCGGGCGAATACCGGATCAGCGACTTCAAACTGCAGCTGCCGGTCTCTCCGGGGGAAGTTCCCGCCGGAAACGCAACCATCGACGATGCCGGCGCCGGAACAGCAATCCCGGAACCGGCTGTCGCCGAAGCCCCGAAACCACCGCCGCGCGAACAACCGTTCTGGCAAAAGAGTTACGCGGGTTCTCCGGTATTGCTGCCGCTCTGGCGCAATCAGCTGGTCTGGATGCTTATTTTCGTGGTCGGCGGACCAGTCGCCGGCATCGTCATTGAAATTTTTGCCCGCCGCCGCGAAAAACTGGCTAACGACCCCGCGTTGCGGGCCCGCCGCGAACGGGCCAGGAAACTTCCGGAGCTGTTGAAAAAGCTCAATCGCGAGAGTGTCGGCGAGGATCTGCTGCGAGGTTCGATTGTACCGTTTCTGGCCGAAGCGATGGAACTGCCGCCGGGCACCACCGCGGCGGAACTTGCCGAACACCTCGATGATCCCGAACTTCGCCGCCTCTTTCTGGACAGTGACGCCGCCGGGTTCCGGCCGGAACAGCAGTATGCCCCGGACGGCGTCCGCTTCTCTCCGGAAACCCTCCGGAAATTGCGGCGGCTGTTGAAAAAATTCTCCGCAGTAATATTGCTGATTTCGGCGCTACCGATCGCTGCAAACGCCTTGGAGATCGATAATTCCGCCTTCAGCGCCGGAGAGTTCCAGCGCGCCGCCGACGACTACCGCCGTCAGCTCGGGAGAAGCGCAGCCCAGCCGGAATTGCTCTACAATCTCGGCGGCGCCGCCTGGCAGCTCAACGATCTGCCGACGGCAAGATGGGCCTTCAATCGGGCATTGCTGCTCGCGCCCGGCGACCATGAAACCCGCGAAAACCTCAACCTCGTGAACCGGAAACTGCTCCAACCGGAAGAGGGCGCCACCACGACGCTCGCGGAACTCCTGCGAACTACAGTCAACCGGCTGCGCCCGGATCACTACCTGCTGATCGCGGCGGCGGCATTCGCGCTGTTGTGTATCGGAGTCGGATTGCGTCGTTCGTTCTCCCGCGGCTGGCTGATTTCAGCGGCGGCGCTGCTCGGACTGGTGATGGTCGCGTCGCTCTTCATCGCCGGATTCCAGTGCCGCGATGCCTACGATCCCCGGCGGGCGACGGTGATCACTCCGTCACTCGAACTTCGTTCCCTGCCTTCGTCCGGCGCCGGCAAGATCGAAGCGGCAATCCCGGGAGGTGCTTCGGTGCTGGTTCTCGACCGCAACGGCGACTGGCTGCGCATTCGGGTAAACGGCCGGGACGGCTGGGCGAAAAAAAGCGACATCGGCATGCTGCTGCCGGAGGGACTTTTCGGCGGAAATGAGTGATTGCCGGCTTCCAGCCACCCAGTTTTTCTGGAGCCTGCGCCGTCGCCGGTTGTGGCGAAGCTGCCGCCGTCGTTATTTCCTCCATTACTATGCCGCCGCCGCGGGTACCACCGACGCTCCCCCTCAATGGGCGCAGGCGCGGTGGTTGCGCAATGCCCTGCCGGTGCCGGTTTTCGTGCAGCGGCTGTTGAACGCCGTTCTGCGCGAGGAGTTCTACCGCGTTCCCGATGAAACCGGCGACTACCCGGACCGCAATGATTTCGTCGCCGCCGCCGTTAATCGCGGCGAGAGCGAATGGCGACGATTGATCCGTTCCGGCCCCCAGCCACCTCCGTCCCACCCGCTGCTGCTGGAGCTTCTCGACTCCGGCAACCGCGTGACCGAAGTGGGGCTCCGGCTGCGTGAAACCATCCGCTCCGAAGCAGCCAGAATCGCCGCCGGTGTATGGCCCCGCCTTGATGCGGTGGACGCCTGCCGGAGGCGTCCGATCCCCTCTCCGCTGGAGGTTCAGTTGAATGAATTGCGCTGTTTCGCGGTTCCGGCGATCGCTTTTGCAGCGCCCGGAGGAGAACTCTGGATAATTGAAGGGGTGCGTTCCGGACGTGAAGGCGCCGATGAAATCGCGCTGCTTCACAAATTTTACGCGATGAATGCTCTCGGCAAAGCTCCCGAAAAAGTCCGCTCGTTTGCGCTTGCCCCCGGAGAATACAACTTCGTGGAACTTGCCCCGCAGCTCGATGTCAGCGCCGCGGTTCGCGCCATTCGCAACGATGTGGACGAAATGACCGGAGTTGTCGCCGACGACGGCATGGTTGACCCGGCAACGTTTCCCGCCGCACCGGGAGAGGCGTGTTCCGCCTGCCCGTTCCGGAAATACCTCTGCAACGCAGAACCGGGGAGCAGTATGGACACTTGCGCCGCCGGAGATGCCGGGTAAAAGTTCTGACGGCATAGAATAATTTTCCGGCGCAGCCTCCGGGCCTCCCGGGCATCTCACCGGATCGTCCGTCCGGGCTGCCGGCGCCACTCGGCACCCCGAAGCAGATGCCAACCGGTACAGCCGCAGCTGCCCGGAGGCCACTCCCTAAATCGCACTCACCAGTCCCTTGAGATACGCCCCTTCGGGAACCGCCAATGCAACCGGATGATCCGATGCCTGAAAGGTCTTGCCGATGATCCGCGCCGCCACCCCCGCCTCAAGCGCCGCCGACGCGGTGATTTTCTGGAAGAGTTCCGGGGTCATCAGTCCGGAACAGGAGAAATTGAACAACACTCCGCCCGGATTCAACAACCGGAAACCGAACCGCGCCAGATCCTGATAGGCACGACAACCGGCGGCAAGGTGTTTCTGTGACTCGATCAATTTCGGGGGATCGAGCACAATCAGATCAAATCGCCGCCCCTCCGATTCCAGACGGCGCAGTTCGTTGAACACATCGGCGACCCGGCATTCGCAGTCCTCTTCAGCCATGCCGTTGAGCGTGAAATTGCGCTTCGCCTGCTCCAGCGCCGGTGCCGAAGAGTCGAGGTTGAGAATATACCCGGCTCCACCAGCTCGAGCCGCTACCGCAAACGCACCGGTATAGGAAAACGCATTGAGCATCTTCCGTCCGGCGGCCAACCGGCGCACCTCCCGGCGTGCTTCGCGCAAATCAAAATAAAATCCCGTCTTCTGACCATGGCGCGGATCGACCGCAAAGCGCATGCCGTCTTCAACAATCTCCACCCCCGGTTCCGGCACCGTCCCCAGCAGCACCCCCCGGCGGGACGGCAGCCCCTCCTTGCGCCGAACCGAAACTTCAGAGCGTTCAAAGATCCCCGTCACCCCGGGCAGTTCCGACAACAGCTCGGTGATGACTTCCCGGTGAAGTTCGGCTCCGGCGGAGAGAAACTGCACCACCAGCACCGAACCGTAACGATCGACAATCACCCCGGGTAATCCATCACCTTCGGAAAAAATCAACCGGCAGCCGCCGGCGGGATCGAGCAGTCCGAGGCGACGACGCAATTCGACGGCGGCGGCGATGCGGGCGCGGAAAAAATCCCGGTCGATAACCACCGAACAATCGAAACTCCAGATCCGTACCGCCAGCTGGGACCGGGGAGACCACGCGCCGAGCGCCAGCGGCTGACCCGAACTGTCGCACACCCTTACCGTTTCCCCGGCCGCAGGTTCGCCGACAATCCGTCCGACCGCACCGGAAAAAATCCAGGGGTGACGACGCGCCACCGAACTCTCCCGTCCCGGCCGGAGAATGACCTCCGGCATTCTCACGATTTCAGCCCCCGGATCTCGTGCAGGAAATCTTTGACTGCCTCAAAACGGCGGTAAACCGAGGCGAAACGGACATACGCGACTTCATCAAGCCGACGCAACTGGGCCATCACCCGTTCTCCGATCTCCCGGCTCTCGACCTCCTTGTCGAAATCCTGAAGCAGCGAACAGGTGACCGCATCCACAATGCCGTCGATCTCCTCGGCGGAAATCGGCCGCTTGTAACAGGCATTGGCAATGCCGTGTCGGATCTTGCCGCGATCAAATTCCTCGCGTTCACCGGTTCGCTTGATTACCCGCAGTTCCTCGGGAATAATCGATTCAAGCGTGGTAAAACGGTAACCACAACCGAGACACTCCCGGCGGCGGCGCACCCCGGCACCCTCTTTCAGTCCCCGGGAATCTATCACCCGGTCGTTATCACATTTGCATTTCGGACAACGCATTTTCCTCACCAAGATCTTCCTCGCCCGGCAATCAATCGCCGCACCCCTTATGCCGCACCGGACCAGACAACCGTCCCCGGCATCCCAGGTCCGCAGCGGCGAACCCCATCAACACTCTGGCAAAGACGGCAAGCAGGTAATTCTCCCCGGCATTCCCGGTCCGCGGCGGCGAACCACAACAGACTGCAGATCGACCAGCCCCAACCGCAGTTTAACGCTCAAGGGGCAGTAACTCGACCAGCGCCTCCACCAACCCCAACCGCAGTTTAACGCTCAAGGGGCAGAAACTCGACCAGCTCTTCCACCAACCCCGACCGCAGTTTAACGCTCAAGACGCAGAAACTCGACCAGCCGCAACGGTCCGATCACAACTCCGGAAAACGAAGGGTAGCCGCTCAGCTCTTTGCGGAGAAAATCCAGCGCCCGCAGAAAATCCGCCCAGTCGCGGCGGCGCAGCATTCCGCGCTCATAGGAGGTGTGTCCAGCCAGCGTGATCCCCGCCACCAGCGGAATCCCGGCGGGGATCGTCTCCGCCTCCCGGCGGATCCCCTCCACCAACTCGGTGGGACGGTTGCCGCTCCCGGCAACGATTACAAACGGCGGCTGCCCACCGGCCGCGGCGACGAAATCGGCGGTGGCACCCACCGCCAACCGTCCGGAATCGACCAGTTCCTGATAGAAATCCGGGATCTCCACCGCCGGCTTCAGAGGAAACAACGATACGGCAATGTTTTCAAGCTGGTCGAGCGAACCGCGCATCATCTGCTCATTGTCAAGACCGGGACCGAAATTCTCCTCACTCCAGGCAAAAAGCAGGTCCCGGGGACGGTCGGGGTTGGAGGCGGTGAAAAGGTGCGGTTCAATGGCGATCACCACTCCGGCAATACGCGATTTCTCCGGCAGTTCGCCATCGAATTTCATCACCTCGACGACCGCTTTCTCAAGCGTCAGATTGGGATGGAGCAGCCGGCGCAGCAGCGCATTACCGCGGTAACGCACAAAGAAATCCCGCTGACGCAACTCGACATAAACCGGTAACTGCCGCTCCCCGGCCACCGCAAGAAACTCCCGCAGCCGTTCATCAAGTTCATTTTCGCTGCTGATCGCCACTATCACCCGATTGAAACCGAGCTCGCTGATCCGGTCGACGAGGGCCACCGAATCGATCCGGCCGAAGTATTCTCCGGGATATAATCTCACCATGCGCAACGGCCAGGAAGCCAGCAGTTCCCGGAATGCCCGCAGGCGATCCGCCGCGGAGGCTTCATCGACCCGCCTCACCGGTTCAACCGCCACGGGAACCTCCCGAACCGGCGTCGAAGTCGTACAACCGGAAAACAGCACCGCCGCGACGCACGCGCCCGCAACCGCGCCTCCGCCGCCCAAACGGCACCACCGGTACAACGACCGTAATGCGATCATTTTGAAAAATTTCGTACTCATAATTCATAAAATACACCGCGCCTGAAGCTAATTCAAGCGGAAGATGACGCGAACAGGTTGAAAAAGCACTCCTGCCGTGTTATTTTATCGTATCGTAACCTTCACAACCATTGAGGATGAGTCCATGTTATTGTCAACCAGATTGAAGATGTTCGGACTGCTGGCATTGGCGGGAACCACAACCCTGCTCAGTGCGACAGTCGTGCCCGCACCGATTTTCAATGATGAGATGATACTTCAGCGCGACACGACATTTCCGGTCTGGGGGCGGGCCGACGCCGGAGAGACGGTCACGGTGGAATTTGCCGGCCAGAAACATACCACAACCGCCGACGCCGCCGGACGCTGGAGCGTCACCTTTCAACCGCTGCCGGCCAGCGCCGAAAACCGGGTCATGACAATTTCCGGATCCGACAACCGCATCGAAATCAAAGACGTGGTGGTCGGTGAAGTGTGGCTCTGTTCCGGTCAGTCCAACATGGAGATGCCGCTCTGGACCAACAATCCCCGCTGGCGTACCATCGATGGTGACAAATATGCTGCCGCCGCGAACTATCCGGATATCCGCATTATCCGGCAGCCGCGGAAATCCGCCCGGCTGCCCCAGGAACAGGGTGACCTCGACTGGCAGCGGCTTTCTCCGGCCAATGCAGCGGAATTTTCCGCGGCGGCGTTCTTCTTCGGAACCAACCTGCAACGCGAACTC
>CAKUKT010000132.1 GCA_934663655.1 uncultured Victivallaceae bacterium | reverse complement strand
AACTGCTCCGATCCTCCGGCCGGAGAAAATAATCCAGTGACGGATACCAGGCCGCGGTGTAAAGCGGACGCTGCAAACAGTAGATGAAGCATCCGGCCAGGGCAACATATTTTGCCGAAATCTCTCCCCAGAACGGCGCCGAAGCCATCAGCAGAAAGCCGAAACAGCCGGTAAAGCAGGCGTAGCGGATTGATTTTTCAGGAGTCAGCATATCGACGATGCCGGCACTCGGGATCAGCAGCAGCATGCACATAATTCCCGTAAAACCGGTGGAAAGCATCGTCAGCGTCGGGTTGCCGCCATTCATGGTGATGAATAAAATGATGATGGCGCTGCTGTCCAGCATTACTTCGGAAATACACCCGAACCAAGTGGCTGCATAGGCATGCAGATGCGCCCGGCGACGCTGTTCTTCTGTCAGAGTAACTGCGAATGAACTCATTTTATTTCCTGATCGTCAAATGCTTTTATAGATGACAGATAAATGAAACCATCCAACGCAATCGTTTGCACTACCCGGTGACAAATTCCTCCTGCGCCCTGCGACGGCTGAAAATCAAGATCGCGTTTTCAATACCGGCAGACCGGTTTTCGCCACGCAAACAACAGAAGGGAGAGGTCGTGAAATCAAACAGGCAAAACTATACTGTTTTTTGTATACGCTTAATACAATATACCGCCAAAGCCGTTTGTCAAATCAAAAAACCAAATATTCATCAAAAATTTTTGGCCGGAGGGAATTTTCCGGTGGCGGAAAGTAATTTTTGAAATAATTTTTCAGTTACCTCTTGACTTTTTTCCGGTTTTGGATATAATATGCAGCGTTGACCAATGCAAACGTTTACATTGAGGAGCGGAGAGCCCATGTCAGTAACAATTCTGGATATTGCCGAAGCATCGGGGAAAAGCTTTTCCACCGTCAGCCGGGCCTTGAACGACCATCCGAAAATCAGCGATAAAACGAAAACCGAAATCCGCCAGCTCGCCGAACAAATGGGATATCGTCCCTCCTTTGCCGGCCAGGTTCTGAAAAAAGGGTGCACAAATATTCTCGCAATGATCGTGCCGAATCTTTCCGACCCCTTTTATGCGGAATTCATCCGTTATTTCAAAGCCAACGCCGGTCGCGCCGGCTACGACGTGGTGATCTATGATTATGAGATGAAACCGGAACTGGAAATCAAGTATCTGGAAAACATATTGACCGGTTATTGCGACGGGGTGGCGGCGTTTATTACCAGTTTCGAGCATACCGGGAGCATCGTGGAACGACTCTGGAATGCGCATATCCCGCTGGTCGCAATCGGAACTCCGGATTCCGACCGTATCCATTACGATCTGGTGAATCTTGACACCCGCGATGCCTTAAAGCAGATTTTCCACGAACTTCACCGGCAGGGGAAACGCCATCTGGCGTTCATTCAGGAACGAATGGCCGAAACCACCCTGGCGCGGGTCAGAAGTCATATCCTTCAGCGCCTGCAGGATCTGCCCCTGAAATTCGATGAAGAGCATGATCTCTACTGCACGTCGGCAAGCACCCTCTCTCCGGCTGAAGACGGATATGAGACCGGCTGCCGGATCTTCAAGGAAAATTCCGCCATCGACGCGGTAATGACGTGGCACGGCGCGTTGGCATACGGCGTTCAGCGGGCGGCGGCGGAAGTCGGCAAACGCATTCCGGAAGATGTGGCGCTGATCGCCTGTGATCATACCTGGGTGACGCAGTACGCGCCGTTTCCGATCTATTCTCTGGACCAGCGACTGGATCTCATGGCCCAGGAAGCATTCGCCATCATTCAAAACCGGCTGCGCAATAAAAGCAAATGGGAAAAGCCGCAGCGGCGGATCATCGATGCCTGTAACGACTGGGCCTTAGGCAAATTTTAAAAGTTTACCGGAGCCGTAATTTTCAAGAGTGTGTTTCCGGGGTGTTTTTTCAAGGTTTCTGCATCAAATGAAGATCGATTTGCGCAATCCCGCGGTGAATTATCGTCCAATTCCGTTCTGGAGTTGGAATGACCGGCTCGAACCCGACGAGCTCCGCCGCCAGATCCGGGCCATGCATGAGGCCGGGCTGGGGGGTTTTTTCATGCACGCCCGGCGCGGATTGCAGACCCAATACCTTTCGCAGGAGTGGCTGGAATGCATCAAAGCCGGTCTGGAGGAAGCGGGACGTCTGGGCATGGAGGCATGGCTTTATGACGAGAACGGCTTTCCCAGCGGGTTCGGCGACGGACAGGTCAACGCCCTGGGCGTGGAATACCAGCAGAAATATCTGCGCTATGAGATCGCGGACGCCGCCGATTGCGGAAGTAATTGCACGATCGCCTACTATACCGAAGCCGGAGAGTTTCTGGGCGAGGAACTTCCGGCGGGATATTCCGGCAGGGTCATGCGCTGTTTTTATGAAATCAACCCCTACTATGTGGACAATCTTGACCCGAAAGTGGTTGCCCGATTTATCCAGATCACACACCGTTGTTACTGTGAAAATCTGCCGCAGGAACTCATGCCGTACCTGAAAGGCGTTTTCACCGATGAACCGCAGCTTTCGCGCGATGGTATTTTGTGGTCGTTCGTTCTGCCGGACGAATACCGCAAAGCCTACCGGCGCGAACTGCTTGAAGAACTGCCGTGGCTGCTGCTCACCGGGCCGGAGAGTTCCGCCGTGCGGATCCGCTTCTGGAATCTGACGAGCCGTCTCTTTGAGCGGAGTTTCATACAACAGGTCGCCGATTTCTGCCGGGCGCACGGCTGGCTGCTCACCGGGCATCAGGTGCTGGAAGAAACCTGTCAGTATCAAATCGGTCCCAATGGTTCGGTCATGACTCAGTACCGACATTACGATATCCCCGGAATCGACCATCTGCGGGGCGGAGAACCTCATGCCGTGGCGATGACCCAGCTGGTTTCCGTGGCGATGCAGTACGGCAGGAAACAGATTTTGAGTGAAAGTTTCGCTCTGTGCGGCTGGAACTTCAACTTTTCAGGCATGAAGTGGCTCTTTCAGCAGCAGCTGGTGCACGGGGTGAATCTCCTGTGTCAGCATTTGTGCAGTTATTCCCTGCGGGGGTTGCGCAAACGCGATTATCCGGGGTCGTGGTTCATCCACCAGCCGTGGTGGGATGAATACCGGGTGGTGAACGACCGTTTCAGCCGGATCGGAATGCTGCTGGGAGAAGGCCGGGCGCGGGTCGAGGTACTGGTTCTGCATCCGCTGTCGTCCGCCTGGGCGCTGTTCACCGGCGACCCCGAAAATGGGCAGATCGCCGCTTACAGCCGCGGTTTGGAGGAGGTGACCCAGGCGCTGGAAGAACGCCGGATTGCCCACCATTACGCCGATGAGATCATCACCGCCGATGAGGGGCGGATCGTTTCCGGGAAGTTCATGATCGGCGAATGTGCCTATTCGGTCGTGGTGGTTCCGCCGCTGGCCAATCTCTCTCGGGAAATGGTGGACCTTTTGCAGAAATTCGCCGCGGCCGGAGGAAAAATTTTTGTCGTCCGCAACACCGTCGAACCCGGAAAACTGACCATCGCGGGAGAACCGGCGTCCCGGACGGTCCGGCAATGGTTCCAGGCGCTGCCGAGCTTTGACAGCGCGGCGGCAGCGGCCGAGGCCGTAGCCGCCGGTTTACCGGAACTGGTGATGATCACCGAGAATGGTTTTCCCGCCCGGAGAATCCGCAGCTGCAGCCGTCAGATCGACGAACTTGCGGATGGTCGTTCAGGTCGTTTTCACCTGATCGTAAATCAGCAGAACCATCATGGCGCGAAGTTGCATGTGACCTTGCCGGCCACCGGGGATCAACTGGAACTGATCGATCCGGACAACGGCGACTTTTATACTCTGCCGGAAGCACGCCTGGAGAATGGCAGATGGATTTTCGATTATCTCCTGCCGCCCGGGGAGGTGCTGCTGGTTTTTGTCTCGAACTCTCCGGCCCGGGAGCGGAAGGAACTGGAGGTATGCGACATTCCCGGGCTTCCGGTGATCCGGAAATTGTCCTCTTGTTTCGAACTTGCAGAAATTCCGGGCAATTTTCTGACGCTGGACCGCTGCCGTTACCGGGTTGACGACGGGGAGTGGGTCAGCGATGACGTCAGTGTGATTCAGACCCGACTGCTGAAACTCCGGCGGGATTGCCGGCTGGAAATGGAGTTCTCCTTTACCGCGCGGCCGGAGTGCGAACTGGAGGCGCCGCTGACTTTGATCGTGGAAAATCCGGAGCGTTTCCATTTCGAGTTGAATGGTCAGCCGTTTGCCGCCGTCGATTCCGGCTACATCTTCGACCGGGCGTTCCGCCGGGTTGTGCTGCCGACCGGGATCTGCCGCGGCCGGAACGTCATTACCATGCGGACGCGGTTTCACCAGCCGCCGGAGGTATATGATGCGATTGACCGATCATTGCAGTGTGAAACGGAGTACAACAAACTGACGTTCGATTCCGAAATAGAAAATGTTTACCTGTACGGGGATTTCACTGTTCCCCACCCGGGACGGGTCGAGCCGCTGGATCGGAATGCGGAACGCTTCCACGGCAGTTTTGAACTGGGAGGTCCGGTCCGGTCCCTCCGGCTGGACGCGGCGGATCTGACTGCCGCCGGTTTGCCGTTTTTTGCCGGACGACTCGTCCTGCGTCAGACATTTACGCTGAATGCGCTGGAAGCAGCAACGGTTCGATATCTGCGCTGGCGCCTGCACGGAGCGAACTCCTGCCGGGTAAGGATCAACGGTCGCGAGGCCGGCTGGCGCTGCAGCGACTGGTTTGCCCTCCCGGTGGCGGGATTGTGTCGTGAAGGCGTCAATTCTCTGGAAATCGAATTGACTACTTCGCTGCGCAATTTGCTGGGGCCGCACCATTTGCAGGAGGGGGAATCCACTTCGGTCTGGCCCTTGTCGTTTCACCGTGAACCCAATGTGATCGGCTGGCTTCCAGAACCGTATGATCCGGGATATTGCCTGGTCAGACTGGGGATCGACGAGTTGGAACTTGTATAAAGTGCTGGGAGAATAGATCATCATGGGTTTGTGGGATTGGCTGATTGTAATCATTCCGACCTGTTTCATTGTCGGAGTAGGAATTTATTCAAGGCGGTACGTCCGGAGTGTGGCGGACTATCTCTCCGCCGGGCGGGTGGCCGGACGTTATGTGATCGCGACCGCCGATGTCGCCAATGCGCTGGCGGTGATTACGCTGGTCGCCTACGTGGAAGCTCAGTACAAGACCGGTTTCGCCGTATCCTTCTGGAACAACATCAGTTTGCCGCTGGCGACGGTGATGGGGCTTTTCGGCTATTGCGTCTACCGGTTGCGGGAGACCAAGGCGATGAGTCTCGGACAATTTCTGGAAATGCGTTACAACCGTTCCTTCCGGGTATTTGCGGCGCTGCTCCGTTCGATTTCCGAGGTGCTGGCCAATATGATCATGCCGGCGATAGCCGCGCGTTTTTTCATCTACTATCTCGATCTGCCGCACACGTTGAACATCTGCGGCGTGAATGTTTCCACCTTTATTCTGCTGGTGGTCATCTGCCTGTCGATAGCGGTAACGCTGATCTGCTGCGGCGGCACCTTGAGCATCATCATCACCGACACAATTCAGGGATTGTTCCTGTTTCCGCTGATGCTGGTATTCATAATCTTCATCCTTCTGAAGTTCGACTGGGGCACGGAAATGGTGCCGGTGATGGCGGAACGTGCTGCGGGAGAGAGTTTTCTTGATCCGTTTGACATTGCCAATTTGCGGGACTTCAATCTGGTGATGGTGATCGTCACGCTGGTGGTGGCGGTGGTGCACCGGGCGAGCTGGCTGGGAGGCGGAACCGGCAGTGCGGCCAAGACGCCGCATGAACAAAAGATGGCCTCGCTTCTCGGGAGCTGGCGTTCATCGCTGGATGTGCTGCTCTATGTACTGATCGCGATCACAGTCATCGTGCTGATGAATCATCCGAATTTCAGCCGGGAGGCAAAGCAGGTGAGGATCGAATTGAGTTCCCATATCGCCGAGGAGCTGGTCGCACCGGAAAACCGGGCCGATTTCGCACAACGGATCGCCGCCGTACCGGAGAAATATGAGCAGACCGCGCCGCTCTCCCACACGAACAATCCGGATATTCCGACCTTGAACGCGGCGCATGAAGCCTTCAAGCATTACGACGGAGAAACCAGGGGAAACGCCAATTTCCAGGAGTATCGCACGCTGTACCACCAGCTGATGATGGCCATCGGGATGCGGAATCTGCTGCCGCCGATACTGACGGGATTGTTCATGCTGTTGCTGGTTTTCGCGATGATCTCGACCGATACAGGGCGGATTTTCAGTGCGGCGCAGACCTTCACGCAGGATGTGATCATCCCGTTCTGTCCGCAGGGGCTTTCGCCGAAGAAGCATATCTTTCTGCTGCGGTTGATCGCCGTCGGGATCGCGGTATTCTTTTTGTTCGGAAGTTTTTTCATGGCGCAGCTGGATTACATCAACATGTTCGTATCGCTGATGTGCATGATGTGGCTGGGCGGGTGCGGCCCGGTGTTGATTTTCGGACTTTACAGCCGGCTGGGCAATTCGATCGGGGCGTTTGCCTCGCTGATTTCCGGAATGGTGCTGGCGGTTGTAAATATTTTAATTCAGCGCAACTGGGCGGATTTCGTCTATCCGTGGCTGGTTGAACAAGGCTGGGCGGATCGGGTCGGGGTTTTTCTGGAAACGATTTCCGGCCCGTTGGATCCCTATGTCGTCTGGAAAATGGATCCGGTGAAATTCCCGATCAACGCCTATGAGACATATCTGCTGACCATGTTCATCACGCTGCTCATTTATGTGGTGGTTTCCGCCTTGACCCAGCGTGAGCCCTTCAATCTGGACCGGATGCTCCATCGCGGCATCTACAACACCGACGGTGAGAACAAAACCCGGGAGCGGTGGACATGGCAGAATCTCTATTCCAAGCTGATCGGCATCACTCCGGAATATACGTTCGGGGATCGCTGTCTTGCGTGGGGGTTGTTCTTTTACAGTTTCATCTACCAGTTTCTGTTTGCATTCGTATTTGTGATCATCTGGAATATCTTTTCGCCGTGGCCGATTGAATGGTGGAGCAG
>CAKUKT010000131.1 GCA_934663655.1 uncultured Victivallaceae bacterium | reverse complement strand
GTTCGGCCGGTGTCAAGGGCGCGTCATCGTGTTTGATATTCAGCCCGTCCAGAACCGCAGAGAGCACATCAGGAAACCAGTTCAGTTTCCCCGCCAGCAAACGCTCGATCGAGTTTGCCGAGTCATAACCAATCCGGCGACTCAGCTCCGACGCATTACGGACGCCTTCGCGCAACATCGCATCTTTGATGCACTCCCGGAGTTCCGGAGTGTTCTGAATGGTATCTTGGATTTTCGGAGGAACTGGTTCCGGTTCGTCTTCGAGATACGGGCGCAATACGGGCTCGATCGTCGCCCAGGTGCTATCATTGAAATGAGTTGGCATGTTCTTGTAAATTTTATTTAAATGTTGTGGCGATAATCCCATGCGGCGAGCAAGTTCAGCTTGACTGATTTCATTGCTCATCAGCCGTAGACGACGAAATGCGTTTCTTATTTTATCGGTTACAGGTTGCATAAGAGCCTCCATTTTTTTGTTATACCTATCAAACATAACACTTTAACAAAAAAATATCAAGCGACTGTAAAAATATTATCAAAAAAATATCATTTTACAGCTTGACAATATAAACTCACCGGTTTATATTTTCCTCGTTCCATAAAAAAAGGAGGACACGGAACGAATGAAAAAAAAACACATTTACGTGAGCGAGGGAGTGCATGCTGAGGTGAAAAAACGTGCAAAATTGTACGGCAGGCAAATCAATATGAAGCTGATTGATGATTTGATCAGTCTTGGCCTGGAGCAGTGGGATAAATTGCAAAAAAAATTTAACCACAGCATAAACTCACAAGTTGATACCATAAACAAGCAGGAACATTGAAAGCGCATTGCAAATGGAATGCGACATCGTCGTTTCAGTCAACGGATTGCAACCCGGCGAAACATGGCCGTTGCCGCCAGATCAGCTTGATGAACTCGCCGAGCTGCTGATCAACTCAATGATTCGACACAGACAAGCGAAAAAGGAGTTCCGCAATGGGAATGAACCTGTATCCGGGGAAGCTGCGCCCCGCCCCGCTGAGGCAACGCAAACCGTTGATTAATCGCAAAGCAGCATTTTTTCTCGGTGTTTTCGTCGGCTATATGCTGCCGCTGTGGATCAAAATATTAACAAAATGAAAAAGGAGCAATCTATTATGAATGAACAGGAAATGATGCGCGAGTTTCAGAAGCCATTCGCGGCCGATGAGGTCGAATGGCGCGTTCAGCGCTGCGGCGTCGCCAACGGCAAGCCTTGGGCTTTTGTCCTCTGCTACCTCACCAACCGCGCGATCCAAAACCGGCTCGACGAGGTCGCCGGACTGGCCAACTGGCGCAATGAATTCACCAAGTGGGACGAGAAATCCACCCTCTGCGGGATCTCCATCCGGATCGGCGGCGAATGGATCACCAAATATGATGGCGCCTCCGAGACCGACATTGAGGCGGTCAAGGGTGGCTTCAGCGATTCCATGAAGCGCGCCGCCGTCCAGTGGGGGGTGGGGCGCTATCTCTACAACCTGACCGATAATTTCGCGATCTGTTCGTTCGAACGCCAGAACGGGCCGGAGTGGAACCGGGGAACCGCCGACGGGAAGCCCTTTTACTGGAAAGCTCCGGCATTGCCGGATTGGGCGCTCCCCGGCCATTCTGACGGGGGGAAAGCCTCGACGGGTATGACGACCGGGCAAACGCCGAAAGCCACGCCGCAGGCCCCTGCGCAGCCCCAGAACCGGCATAATCCACCCCCGCCCCGCGCGACCGCGGAGGAACGGGCCGCGCTTCTTGTCAAATTCATGCTGTCGCTCGGCGTCCAGCGCGAGGAGATCGAGGCGGCCATCGGTGCCCGCGTCGAAGAGTTCACCCCGGAGGAAACCTCCATCGTCCGAGAGGCCGCGAAGATCATGAAAGCAAGGGGCGTCGATTTCCAGACCGCCGTCACGGAGGTGACGCGATGAAGTTCACCAACAAGTATAATCTCGACCAGTGGATTTGTGATTTTCTCGCAGAAGACAACTACGATTTCCAGCCCGGAACGATCTCCGCAACCACGCTGATCGGACCGGCGCGGGCGTGGGCGCTGAAACAGCTCCACCCGGATGATCTGGTTGCCGACTACTCCGATTTCATCAAAACGAAAAACGGCGACTCGATTCATGCCGGAATCGAGCGGTCAAAAGTCGCGGAAAAGTTCGGAGGATTCCAGGAGCGGAGATTTTACGCGGAACTCAACGGGTTTCGCATCTCCGGCAAAATGGACATGATTCTCAACGGTGAAATCCATGATTTCAAATCGACCGGGACATGGAAGTACATCAAAAAGGATTTCGACGATTACTTCAAGCAGCTCAGCATCTACCGGTGGCTGCTCGCGAAAAATGGGATTCAGGTTTCCGACTGCGGCAACATCCACATGTTCCTGAATGACTGGAAACGGGCGGATTCCCTCCGGAACAGCGATTACCCGCCGATTCCCTACGCAAAATTGAGAATCCGACTCATGAGTGTCGCGGACGCGGAGGAGTACATCTCATCGCGGGTCATGGAGTTCGCTTTTGCGCTCGGCAGTCTTCCGGAGTGCACCCCGGAAGAGCTGTGGCAGACGGAAACGACATGGGCGGTTTACCGGAAGGCAGGACAATCTCGTGCGTTCCGCGTGTTGAACACGGAGGAGGAGGCCGATCGCCTTGCCGCAGAGATCGGCGGCGTGGTAGTCAAGCGCCCGGGTGTAGTCAAACGGTGTGGCTATTGTTCCGCACGGTTTGTCTGCGAACAGTATGCGAAACTCAAGGAAGCGGGGCTGATCGATGGGGATTAAACCGACTTTTGCAGCTGAGGTGCAAGACGATTTGACGCTGCGTTTCATCAACCCGGCGAAGATCAAGCAGCACCTCCTCCCCCTCAAGGGGCAGCTGGTCATGGTGACGGCGGAGAAACTCCGCAAGCACCGGACCGACGCGCAAGCAAGATACTACCGCGGCGTCGTGCTGAAAACCATCGCCGACCACTGCGGATATCGCGGCAGCGAGGAGCTGGAGGCGCTCCACCAGGAGATGCGCCGACGGTTCCTGCCGAAACGCGGCTGCCTGAACATCCCCGTTTCGACTGCCGCTCTCAATACACAGGAGATGACCAGCTACATCGAGGCGATCCGCGACTGGGCGGCGACGGAGCTCGGCATCTATGTGCCCGAACCCAATGAAGCAACCGAATAGGAGGAAATTTTTATGGCATCGTTCAACAAAGTGATCCTGATCGGAAACCTTACCCGCGACCCTGACCTGCGGACGACGCAGAACGGAACCGCGATCTGCGACCTCGGTCTCGCGGTCAACCGCCGCTGGCGCGACCAGTCCGGCCGGGATCAGGAGGAGACAACATTCGTCGATGTGGCGGTCTGGGGGCGCAGCGCGGAGAACTGCGCGCAGTACCTGCAGAAGGGCGCTCCGGTTCTGGTCGAGGGACGGCTTCGCCTGGAGCAATGGGAGGACCGCAACGGCGGAGGCAAACGCTCCCGGCTGACCGTGGTCGCGGAGGTCGTTCAGTTCCTCGGAAGCCGCGCCGACGGCGAACGGCCGGAGGAGCCGCCGCAGGATGGATACCGGCGGGATTCCCAGCCCGCCGCCCGACGACAGAACAGCAGCCGTCCGACCGGAGGACGCAATGACGGCGGCTTCGGCGCTCCGCCGCCGCCGGTTGATCCGACGTATGGCCCCGGATATGATCCGGAATCGGACATACCATTTTAACCCCAACCAACCCAACACGAAAGGAAACACGGGAAATGCAGGAAATGTTGATTGAAGAACTGGTCAAGTCGTACCGCGAGGCGCTGGAAAACGGAGGAGCGGACAAAATCGCAGAGATTCTCAAGGCGCGCAAACAGGCAAACGTCGAGGCGGACGGGGAACAGTCCGCGCAGCTGACCTTCGACCTCCGCACCCGGATCGAAATGAACAACAATGAAATCGCCGTGGATGCGACGTTGAACCTCAGCGAAAAGACGAAATTCACCTTCAAGGGAGAATCGCTCTTTACACTGAATTTCGAGCAGCAGGATCTCCCGTTGAATGAGGGAGAGACCACCCAGCAGTAACACCGGAGGGGGCGGAGATCCCGCCCCCGGGAAAAAACTTCAGAAAGAAAAAAACATGAAAAACCGCCATGACATACTTGACAATCCGCTGGATCGGGGTATTTTAAACGCAAAGGGCGTAGAAACCCTAAACAACAGCGGCAGTCTCCTCCGTCATGGCGGCGACCTCCGGAATTTTAACGCGGACGCAATGAATTTTGCGGGCTTGCGGGAGCTGTGCCGGGAAACCGGTGCGGGCGCGTCTGTTGTCGTGTTTCTAACTCCCTCCCAAGCCCGCTCTTTTTTTGCCCGTAGAAAGGCGGAAGAGAGCGAAATTGTCAACGGCCTTAACAACAGGAGGTCAGAGGATGAAAAAGACATCCGCCGTCAATGCCGGGAATGCTCCGGCGCTCGCCCACCCCATTCAGATCACGGTAGTCAACGAACGGGTCATTCTCCAGTACCAGAATGTCATGATCTCAATCATTCTGGAAGAACCGGATGCGACGCTTCCGCCGGGAGCGTGTCGGGGATGTGGCTGCATCGCCGCGATTCAGCCGTACAAGAACCTTCAGGCGTGAGGTGCAATGATGTTGGAAAAATCCGTTGCGCATCATGTCGTGGAAACGCTGCTTGCCGAAAACCGGCGGGAACAGAAAGAAATCGAGGGCAATTTGAAAGATCCGGACATTCAATCGTCTTTTCTTCCGGAAGAACTGGACAAAGAGCGAAAGACCTTGAGACGTCTGCGCCGGGAAGAAGCCTTGCTCTGCGCGGCAAAGAAGTCGTCGGCGTGGAATGTGATCTTCCTGCTGCAGGATCTGAATGTGAAGCTTTCCGCAAGCGAAAACACGACGCTTACCATCATCGGCCTGCTCGAATAGCCGATTTCAATTCGATCCTCTAATGACCCATTGTGTCTTAATTTCAAGAAAAGGAAAACCATCATGAACGAACTCATCAAAGTCATTGTTACCACCATCAATCACGAAACCGTGAACGCCGTCAATGCCCGGGATCTCTGGAAGTTTCTCGAGAGCAAGCGCAAATTCGGCGACTGGATCAAAGACCGGCTCGAAGGATTCACAGAGGGGCAGGATTTCACCGTTCACAAAATTGTGAAAGGTGAAGACGGGCGTTTCCGCCCGACAGAGTACATCATCAGCCTTGACGCTGCCAAGCACATCGCAATGCTGGAACGTAACGAACAGGGCCGCAAAATCCGCCAGTATTTCATCGAGGTGGAAAAGCAGTACCGGGAGTGGGAGAAAGCGGCGGTGCAGAAGCCAAAACCGGAGGACGGAGACGCGGATTCCGACATTTTCATCGAAAACGCCTGGTACCAGGAACGGCGGGTGGTTCCAACCTGGCTGTTGGCCTCCCGACTCGGGATCTCGCCGGAATTGCTCCGGATCTTCTCCAACAGCAGCACGGCCGGACTGATCAACGGCAAAGACATTTTCCGGCTCCGAAACGTCTCGGATCGTTTCCTCAGCTCGATGAGAAAGGCCGGCTTCGCTGTGCGGGACGACTTCCGCAGCATCAACCTGTACACCCCTTCTGGCGCGGGTAAAATCATTGAGTTGCTCAAGCGTTCCGGATTGGAGGAGCGGGAACAGATGGTAGTCAACGATTAATTTTCAAGGAATGCGCCAAATGGAAAATGAAAACAATATCTTTTTGAATCCGGAGATTTCGCTCGAAGCAAAGGGATTGCTTGCTCTGGTTCTCGCGTTGCCTGCCGATAAGCGGGTAACGTGGAATGATCTTCTGAACATCTCCGGAAAAAACAATGATGAATTGAAAATGATCTGCACTGAGTTGAAAAAAAACGCCGTGGATATTTGGAAAATTAGAATGTCACTAACTTCCTCACGCGCGCACACGCGGAGAACAACAACAATTATCTCTTTCTTTCTTGATAAAGATAAAACAAGAGAAATAGAAAATAATAGTTGTTGTTCTAATAATGCGTGCGCGCGAGAATCTAACTATCCGGCGACTCCTGAAGAAGTGATTCTTGCCGCCGCTGAACGATCGTATATGATGAGCATCGTTGAAGCGACGAATTTCCTTGCAGCTTATGCCGCAGCCGGATGGACTTTCAAAGACGGGCGCAAAATCATCAAGTGGGAAGTTCTGCTTGACCGGTGGAAACTTTCTCAAAACTCCGATCAAAGACGTGATGCGTCAGCGGAATGGAACGAACGTCACGCCGGACGCGACCCTTATTTGCTGGCGCGATATGAGTATTACACTGATGATCAGGGTAGGAAATGGCGGCGGACGTTCGGCGATGAATCGGCGGAATGGGAATTTATTCCGGAATACTTCATCGGAGATGATAGCGAAAAATATCAGAAAAGTGTAATGTGATGAGCCATTTTTCTGACTACGGAATCGATCTGCCGGATCATTTCCCCGGCGACCGGAAAACGCTCTGCCCGAAATGCAGCGCGACCCGGAAGAAGTCGCACGATCCGTGCCTCTCCGTCAACGGCGAGACCGGCATGTGGCACTGCCACAACTGCGGCTGGTCGGGGAAGCTCTCCGACGGGGACGCACCGGCGGTTCCGCCCCGGCGCACCTACCGGCGGCCGGATCCGGAGCGGGTCGGCAAGGAGATCGACCGGCGGATCCTCGACTATTTCTCCACCCGCGGGATCGGCGCCAATACGCTGGAGAAGGCGCGGGTCTACTCGGCGTGGCATTATCTCCCCGGCACCGGTGAGGAGACGCTTTGCATCGCCTTCCCCTACTACCGGGACGGCGAACTCCTCAACATCAAATACCGCGACGCCCGCAAGAACATGGCGCAGGAGAAAGACCCTGAGCCCTGTCTCTGGAACATCGACGCCTGTAAAAAGGCGGACACGATTTACATCACCGAGGGGGAGATCGACGCGCTGACCCTCATTGAATGCGGTTTCCTGACTGCCGTTTCGGTGGACAAAGGAGCGCCGCAGCCGAACGATTCCGACGCGACGAAAAAACTTGAGTGCGTGACAAACTGCCTTGAGATTCTCGAAAACGCGGAATCCGTCGTGCTGGTGACCGACAAGGACGAACCGGGCCTGCGGCTCGAAAAA
>CAKUKT010000130.1 GCA_934663655.1 uncultured Victivallaceae bacterium | reverse complement strand
CCGCCAGGGAGGTAGAAATGACCATTCTCAAAAATTACGGGATGTCAGCGAATAAAAATGGAAGATTTCCTTTATCGGTTTTTAAACATATATGAAAGATGTCCAGTCTGGCTACAAAATATCTCCGGAATGGCCTATCGCGCTCTTCCGACAGCTATCCGATACGGGCAATTCTATCATTTATATGAACAGCGTATCCGTAAATTTCTGACGAATCCCGAACAAGCCAATGCTTTGCAGAGGGAATTGTTAATGGATCAGGTAAATCGCGCGATCAAATCAACTCCCTTCTACAAAAAATATTCGCCGATAAAAACCATGGAAGATTTCCGCAAATTGCCCATCATAAGCAAACAGGATATCCTGCAGAACGCGGAACAGTTTCATGGGCAGATCCCTGAAAATATGACCTTAAGAGCCAATACCGGTGGCAGCAGTGGCACTCCGATGACATTTCTGATACATAAGAACCGGACGCGTCCCAAAGAGTACGCTCATTTCAACTGGTTCTGGCACCTGTATGGATACCGGCCGGGCGACAGGATGGTTATGATGCGGGGAAAGCCGTTGAAAGATAACCGGCTTTTCCAATATCAGGCGGTTAAAAACTGTCTGAATATCTCCTGTTATGAAATATCTGCCCGGAATATAGATGCGGTTCTCCATGAAATCTCCCGCTTCAAACCCGCTTTTGTTCATGCCTATCCGTCTGCGGTACAGATTTTCATGAAGTGCTGCGGCAACCGACCGCGTCATTATTTGCAAACCATCAAAGCGCTGTTTCTTGGCTCAGAGTTCTTGTCTTCCGAAGACCGGTCATTGATAGAAAAGTTTTTCAATGCCCCGGTATGTTCGTGGTACGGACATTCGGAATGTGCGGTCATGGGGGGTAATTTACCCGGGAGCAACCAATTTGCTTTTTTCCCGTTCTATGGCTACATAGAGCTTCTTGATGACGAAAACCAACCGGTTACTGTTATTGGACAATCCGGTAGAATTATTGCAACATCTTTTGATAACGATGCTCAGCCGTTCCTGCGCTATGATACCGGAGACCGGGGAACGCTTGGAAATTCTTATGATTTTCAGGGCATTAAGCTTTTTACTCTCGATGAGATAGAAGGACGTGGGCAGGATGAGATCTTTCTGGAGGATGGGCGCAGTGTTACTCTGACAGCGTTTATTTTTGGACAACATCTCCCCGCCTTTGAAAAAATCAAAGAGCTTCAACTGGAACAATTTCAACCCGGAAAACTGCAAATCAATCTTGTCCCGCTGAATGATTTTCAACCCGAGGATATTTCCCAGCTGATCTCCTCTCTCGAGCAGTCAGTCAGTAATAATATCAAAATAAATGTAAACGTAGTTTCACATATTGAAAAAACAATCCGCGGGAAACACCGTTTCTTGATCCAGCACGTAAAGAAGTAATTATTGAATATCAAAGGTATATCATGCAACAACTGACCCAGAAATTGAAGGACGGCGAAACTAAAATTGTGGAAGTTCCATTTCCGCAGTGCGGAGCGCGAATGCTCCTGGTTCGCAATCACTTTTCGGTCATCAGCGCGGGAACGGAGGGAGCCACTGCCAATTCCGCACGCAAAAGTCTGCTGGCCAAAGCCAGGGAACGCCCCCAACAGGTCAAGCAGGTTCTCGACGTGTTGAAAAAGCAAGGTCTGGTGCAGACTTATCGCGCAGTGACCAAAAAACTGGAAGCTTATTCTCCCTGCGGTTACAGTTCTGCCGGCGTGGTGATCGGCGTCGGCTGCGAAGTGACCGGATTTGCGCCCGGAGATAAAGTTGCCTGTGCAGGTGTGGGTTATGCCAGCCATGCCGAAGTGGTGGCGGTACCGGTGAATCTGTGCGTCAAACTGGCTCCAGAAGCAAATCTGGCTGATGCGGCCTATAACACGCTCGGAGCAATCGCCATGCAGGGGGTTCGGCAGGCCGACCTGCATCTGGGAGATACGGTACTGGTGAACGGGCTGGGACTGATCGGACAGCTGGCCGCCCAGTTGTGCCGGGCCTCCGGATGCCGGGTGATCGGAATGGATATATCCACGTCGGCAGTGAAAAAAGCCGGGCGTTTCCTGGATCTGGCCCTGGAACGCAATCAACCCGGAGTTGAAGCAGCCATTGACGAGTTCACCGGCGGGAACGGTGTGGATGCGGTGATCATTGCGGCAGCGACCTCCAGTCTTGACCCGGTCAATTTCGCCGGCAAAATTGCCCGGCGCCGGGCTTCGGTGGTGATTCTGGGAGCGGTTCCGACCGGTTTTGACCGCAATGACTACTATAAAAAAGAGCTTACGCTCAAGATGTCCTGTTCATATGGCCCGGGACGCTACGATCTTGATTACGAAGAAAAGGGAATCGACTACCCGGTTGAGTATGTGCGCTGGACTGAAAAACGCAACATGGAAGCATTTCAGCAGCTGCTGCTGGCTGGTAAAATCGACGTCAGCGCATTGACCACGCACCGCTTCAAATTCGCCGATGCTCCACAAGCCTACGACATGATCGTCAATAAAACGGAACCATTCACCGGAATTGTACTGGAGTATGATCCGGACAAGGAGGTGACTTCCGGCACCATTGCGGTGGCGCCGGCAGCTTCTGTCGGCGTCGGAGCCGGCATTGGGGTGGCGTTTATCGGAGCCGGCAGCTATGCGCAGGGAAATCTTCTTCCCAATCTCCCGGACAAAATCCGGAAAGTCACGGTGCTGACCAACGGCGGCACAACTTCCCGGCGGGTGGCGGAACGCTTTGGTTTTACCGGTTGCACAGATCGGGAAAGCGATATTTTCGAGAATCCGGAAGTCAATACCGTTTTCATCGCGACCCGGCATGATTCCCACGCGTCTTATGTGATCAAGGCGCTCGAACACGGAAAGAATGTTTTTGTCGAGAAGCCGTTGGCACTGACACCCGGGGAACTGGAAGCAGTGGAAAAAGCATGGAGCAACAGCGGCAAACAGTTGATGGTAGGATTCAACCGGCGTTTTGCGCCCCTCTCGGCAAAACTCAAAAAGAAGATCGGTGATGGTCCCATGAGTATGCTGTACCGGATAAATGCCGGAAACATTCCAGCCGGCAGTTGGATTCAGGATGCGGAACTCGGCGGCGGACGGATCATCGGCGAAGGCTGTCACTTTATCGACTATATGTCCTGGATTTGCGGAAGTCTGCCAGTCCGGATTTATGCCTGCGGCGTTCCGGATTCCCACGGATTCAATGATACGGTCAACATCAATATTGAGTTTGCCAACGGTTCCACCGGTGTGGTCGCCTATTACGCGAATGGATCGAAGGTTCTGGACAAGGAGTACTTCGAGGTGCATCACGCCGGCTGCAGTGCTGTACTGAAGGATTTCCGGGAGCTGAAAATCTTCGGCCGGCGCGAATCGAAATTCAAAACCTTCGGTCAGGACAAGGGACAGAAGGTGATGGTTGAAGCATTTTTCGACCGTCTCCGCCAGGGTGGAGAACCGCTGATCAGTTTTGCGGAACTGCGGGCCGCCACTTTGGCCAGTTTCGCGGTGCTGGATTCGTTAAGAGATAAGTCTCCAGTGGAGATTCCGGAGTGATGGAAATATTGCCGATCATTCAGCGTTTGCAGACTTACGCTGAAAGCTGGAATTATGCTGGCTATGACCCGTATGACATGCTCAACTCGCCGCTGGCCAATTTGCTCTCGCTGGGAACGCGCTTCGGGAGAATTGCTCTAACTCAACTCGGTCGGCGCAGTCCGTTCAACTTCCGGCCGCTGCTGATGGTCAGACGGGGCATCAACCCGAAGGCGCTGGCGCTCTTTCTGGAAGGCAACGTCCGACTTTACCGCCGGGATGGTTCGGAGGAGAACCGGCAGCGTCTGGATCAACTGGTGGAGCTGCTGAGCGTTCATCGTTCGCCGCGGACGTCCGGCAGTGCCTGGGGGTACAACTTCCCGTGGCAGAACCGCTTTCAATGCTTGCCGAGAGATACGCCAACCATCGTGAACACCGCGTTTGCCGGTCACGCATTGCTGGATTGTTTTGAAGCGTGCGGCAACCCGAAGGCACTGGAACTGGCCGGTTCCATTCCCGACTTTATGCTCAACGATTTGAAACGCAAAAATGAGGGAGAAACATTCTGTTTCAGTTACACACCGCTGGATACCAACTTCGTCCACAACGCCAACATGCTGGGCGCCTCATTGCTGGCTCGCCTGGCGGTGAACTATAATCGGCCGGAACTGCTGGATCCGGCGCTCGCTTCGTTGCACTACAGCATGAAATATCAGCATGCCGACGGTTCATGGGCCTATGCCGAAACGACTGCCCAGAGTTGGATAGACAGTTTTCACACCGGCTTTAATCTGGAGGCGCTGCGCCGTTTTCTGCAATTGGGAGTGGCCGGTGAATATCTGAAACAATATGAAACCGGAGTGGATTTTTACGCGGGGAACTTCTTTCTCGATGACGGGACACCGAAATATTACCATGACCGGCTCTATCTGGTCGATATTCACGCTCCAGCGGAAGCGATCAGTTTTTTCTCCGGTGAGGGAGATAAATACCGCGCGCTGGTAAATAAGATCTTGAACTGGACACTTGACAACATGTATGATGCCGGACAGGGAATATTCTATTTTCGCAAAGCGAATCACTTTACGATAAAAATCCCCTACCTGCGCTGGAGTGAGGCGTGGGCGTTCCGGGCGCTGACCATGGCGTTGACTGAAGACAAATGATCTGCTGCGGCTATGAATGAAATAAATCAATCACAATCCGGCATCAAGTTATCGGGCTTAAACTATTTTTCCGGTTCCGCAATTGTAATCGGTTATGTGGCGTTGACGCTGGGGGTGACGATTTATTCCATGCGGGGGATCATGCCTGCAGATTCCTACGGCTACCTGGACTTTGCCGCACAGGTATCCGAACACGGGTGGCAGGCGGCATTGCAGCAGATGCCGCGTCTCGGGAACTTCCCACCACTGCTGACAATATTGATGGTAGCCATCCACCGTACCGGGATCCCTCTGGAGACGGCGGGACGCGCGCTGAATATCTGCGCCTGTCTGCTCGCGGCCTGGGGGGTGTGGAATTGCTGCTGGCAGTTGTACCGCAAACCACTGACCGCACTGGGAGTGGCGCTGCTGGTGTGTTCTCTGCCCGGCTGGTATGAATACAGCAGAGGGATTCTCCGAGATCCCCTTTACTGGACGATTGTAATCTGGAGCTGCTGGCTGTGGTTGCTTATCGGCCGGCGGCAGGAGTCATGGGGCGAACAATGTCTGCTGCTGCTGGGGATCGGATTGCTGGCCGGGCTCGGGTTCTGGTGCCGTAAAGAGATGCTGATTTTCGTTTCCCTGGAAGTGGCGATGCTGCTGATCTGGCGCTTTATCACAATAGTTAAGACACCGTTACGACTCCGGGGGCGGGAGTGTTTGAAAACCCTGCTGCTGCTGGTGTTGATGCTCTTGCCGGCAGGGATTCTGCTGGGTGGTCTGGCGGTTGGAAATTATGGTTATACACCATGGAACATGGTTGGTGAAATGCTGGATGATGCTGATCATGATTGAGGTGTTTGACGGTTATCTGAAAATGCTTGAGGGGGCATTTTTCTTCATTGTCCCGGTAGTTCTGGTTTTGTCAGTTGGAGGGACGAAGGAATTCAGGTCCCATCCCGGAGCAAAGTTGTTTATTTCGCTGGCTGTGGGGATGTTCGGTTTTTTCCTCATCTACATGTGCGGCAACAAGGTATCCCGTTATATGTTTGTTCCGGCAGTTCTGATATCCATGCTGGCCGGAGGTTTCTGCGGCAACTGGGAGCGTTTGCCTGCCCGGTGGAGATCATGGGCGGGCATTATGCTGCTCACGATTGCGGTCGTGTCATGTCTGATAACCTCATTGCGGACGGCAAGGCCATATCCCAAGCAGTTTGTTTTTGATTTTGCGCAAACCATCCGCGGGAATACGACCGATAGAACAATCATCCTCTGCGGCGTCTCATGCAGCAGTGTTCTGCCGGTCGGTTTTGTCCTGCACGATCAGAATCCCCAGGTTCATAATTTCGATTCGGTTACTGAATTTGTCGATTTTCTGCCGCATCAAACAGGTAACGTGGATTTATATCTGCTGTTGGACATTGCCAGAGACAGCTCTTCAGAGGATTTTATTCAGGAGTTCCGTTCTTCATACTATATCTTCCCATTCGAACTTGTGGATGAAGCCGTATATCGGAGAAAACGGTATCTGCTCTACCGGTACACCGGGAAGACCGGTGACGGAAATGAACGCGGTTCCCGGCAGTGGCTGCTTGATTCTCTGCCTGCTGAAATCAAGGTGGATTCAGCACCGGGAGAAATCAACTTTGCCGATATTCTCCCCCCCGGGATGATTTCAGCGGATGATTTCATCATCGGCCAAACCGACGGCTACCTCAACAGCCGCGAAATGACCTTGAACTGTAAATTTATTCTGAACCAGTTGCCGAAATCAGCAACCGTGTATTATCACAACGAATTATTCTGGCCGGAAGCCAACCGGGAAGTCATCCTTGACACAGCAGCGGCCGAGCCTGAAAAATTATCCCCGGTTCCGCCCACCCCGGCCGTACCCGGTCCGGAAACGGCTGAGGACCAGCCGCTGGTGCTTGATATTCCTCCGGCGGTAGTTGCATCCGATCAACGTTTCTTTTACCTTACCGGAGTGGTCCCCGGGAATGGCAACAACAGGCGGATGAGCTATTTTTACCATGCCCCGGACGGGAAGAAACTTCCGCTGCCGGATGGGAAATTTGAACTTCCCGAAACCGCAGGAAGATATCGGTTTGAAGTAAAGGACCGCTGTCTGGCAACCACCCGGGAATTTGCAGTTGAGCTGAAAACCGCCGCGCCGTTTCCAGCTGACCGACAGCCGCCGCGCATCCTGTTTCTGAATGATTCGATTACCAGTTCATGGGGCTTGGAGAAAACCTTGAATTCCTATTGGCAGGCGGAGAATATCGTGTCGGCTCTGCAGGTTCCCTGTGGGCTCTCCGAGCTCGACAATGAGCTGCGCGAGTGGCAGGATTTCTGGTCGCGACAGGGGGTCAATCAGGAATATAAACTGGTCGTTTTGAATTTTTTTGCCGATCCGATCATCCTCAACCGCACCTTTCC
>CAKUKT010000129.1 GCA_934663655.1 uncultured Victivallaceae bacterium | reverse complement strand
CCCGCTGGCAGCCGATTTTTCTCCGGCCGGCGGCAATAATGGAGAAAGACAATCATGACTGAATCAATGTCAATCGCCGCCCAGGTCGCCTTTCTGGCGATTCAGCTCGGCGTGATCATCTTCGCGGCGAGATTCTGCGGTAAGCTGGCGCAGAAGCTGCGCATGCCCTCGGTGCTCGGTGAACTTGTCGCCGGTATCATCATCGGACCGTATCTGCTCGGTTCGATCGGGTTTGGACTCCACGGCTTTGAACAGGGCCTCTTTCCTCTTGCCGCCGGCGGTGGCGGCGTGCCGGTCTCCACGCCGCTTTATGCGATCGCCACTCTCGGTTCGATTGTGCTGCTGTTCATGTCCGGACTGGAAACTGACCTCAGAATGTTTTTCCGCTATTCGGTCGCCGGGACCCTGGTCGGCATGGGCGGGGTGATCTTCTCTTTCCTTTTCGGTAACATGCTCGGAGTCTGGATGCTCGACTGCCGGATGATGGATCCCCGGGCTCTCTTCCTCGGTATTCTCTGTACCGCCACCAGCGTCGGCATCACCGCGCGTATTCTCTCCGAACGCAAAAGCATCGACTCTCCCGAGGGAACCACCATTCTCGCCGCCGCGGTGATCGACGATGTGCTCGGCATCATCTGCCTCGCGATCGTGATGGGTATTGTCGGCGTCGCCACCGCCGGTACCGGCCAGATCGACTGGGGAAACATCGAATGGATCGCGTTCAAAAGCGTCGGCATCTGGCTCGGCGTCACCGCCATCGGCCTGGCGGTGGCCCATGCGGTTGCGCGCTTCCTCAAACTGTTCCGTCCCTCGGCGGTCTACAGTATTCTCGCCTTTGCCCTCGCGCTTCTGCTCGCCGGGTTGTTCGAACAGGCGGGGCTGGCGATGATCGTCGGTGCCTATGTGATGGGGCTGAGCCTTTCCAAAACCGATATCTCGTTTTCCGTGCAGCGTTCGCTTCAGGGGGTTCATGACTTTCTCGTGCCGATCTTCTTCGTGGTGATGGGTATGCTCGTCGATGTGAGGGTTCTCACCGATCCCCGGGTGCTCGTTTTCGGATTGCTCTACAGCGCGCTCGCGATCGCGGCCAAGGTCATCGGCTGCGCGTTGCCGGCTTTCTTCATGAATTTCAACGCGTTCGGCGCCCTGCGCGTCGGCGTCGGCATGATTCCGCGTGGCGAAGTGGCGCTGATCATCGCCGGCATCGGTGCCACCGTGATGATGAATATCAACGGCAAAACCGTCCCGGTGCTCGATTCCGAACTTTTCGGCGTCGCCATCATCATGACCTTGATGACCACCCTCGTCTCCCCGCCGCTGCTCGCGCTTGTTCTCGGCATCAAACGTACCGGCGTTCGGAAAGAGATCAGCGATACCCGCAGCGTACACACACGTTACTCGTTCCCCTCGGAGGTGCTCAGCGATTTCATTCTCCGGATGTTGATCGACAATTTCCGGCGCGAGGGTTTCCGTCATTCGGCGGTTGACCGCGAGGGCGGGCTCACCCATTTCCGGCGGGAGAGCAAGACCTTCACTCTGCAGATCACCGGCAATGAGTTCGACTTTGAATCCCATCCCGCCGACGTGACGATCATCCGCACGGTTATGTATGAGACCCTCGTCGAACTTTACCGCAGCCTCGGCGAACTCAAACAGATGGCCACTCCCGGCGACCTCTCCAGCGCCGTCATCGGCGATGCTCCCGCCGCCGTCACGCTGCCGAAGCGTCAGGAGTTGCGGATCGATAAAATCATCCCGCCGGACTGCATCATCACCGAACTCGCCGCCACCAATCAGACCGAGGCGATCATCGAACTGCTCCGGGCGCTTCAGCGCGCCTCCAAACTGGTCGATTTCGACCAGTGCGTTCAGGATGTGCTCGAACGGGAAAAGGTGGTCTCCACCTGCGTTTCCCAGGGAATCGCATTCCCCCATGCCCGCACCCGCGGCGCCCGCGAACTCGCCGCCGCCATCGGTATCAGCCGCCGCGGTTACCGGGAATTTTCCGACTCCGGAGAAGAGGTGCACATTGTCGTTTTGAGTGTTTGTCCGCTTCAGGGGGATAAGCCGCATCTGCAATTTGTCTCCCAAGTGGCGATGTTGTTGACCAAAGAGGAGAACATCCGGATCTTCACCGAGAGCGGGGATGCGACGGCGATTCGAGCTTGTCTCGGCAAACGTTCGATTCTCTCCGGTGCCGGGGCGGCTTCTGCATCCGCCGTCACTCATTGACAAACCTAGTTTCGCGCACTATATTATTTGCAGAACATCAAACCCGGCAGCGATGGTGTTCATCGCCGGAGCATGTCGGGTAACGCTGAAGTCTGGATCGTTCTCAACACTGACAGGGTTTTTTCCCGGGTGTCAAGGCGGACCGGGCGTCGCGCGTTAGGGGGGCCGAGTTGATTTGGCGACCGCGGGCGGAACATCCCGTTTCCCGGATTATTTGCGCGACGTATTCGGGGGGAAGCATTTGCCTTCGCCGTTTTCCGTCTTGATCGGCGGGAACTATGCGGAGGTTTTTTTATGTCTGAAGTATCCGAAAATCGTATCGCTCTACTCGGCATAATCGTGGAAAAAGGCGAGGCCGCTGAAACGCTCAACAAAATTCTCCACGATTTCAGTTCCCACATTGTCGGCCGGATGGGAGTTCCCTATCCGAAGCGCGGCATCAACATCATCAGCGTCATCGTCGACGCTCCCAATCCGGTCGTGAGTTCTCTCGCCGGACGACTGGGCATGGTCGATGGTCTGGCGGTGAAAACGCTTTATTCCAGATGACCGGTTGTTCCCGGAACATTCTCCGGATTCGAAACCATTTGACCGCCGGCCTGTTTCCCAGGCCGCACGACCATAAGGAAATTGCACCATGTATGATCCAAAATCTCTTAAAGCCGAGGAATTTATCGACGACGCGGAGATCCTCGCCACTCTCGATTACGCCCAGGCTCACCGTCACGATCGTGAACTTATCGACCAGATCATCGCCAAAGCCGGAAAACTCAAGGGATTGAGCCACCGGGAGGCGATGGTTCTGCTCGACTGCGACCTGCCGGACAAGTGGGAGGAAATCTTCACGCTGGCGCGGGAGATCAAGCAGAAATTCTACGGCAACCGCATTGTGATGTTCGCTCCGCTCTACCTCTCCAACTACTGTGTAAACGGCTGCGTCTATTGCCCGTACCACCTGAAAAACAAACACATCCGCCGCAAGAAACTCTCACAGGAGGAGATCGCCCGTGAGGTCATCGCCCTGCAGGATATGGGACACAAGCGTCTGGCAATCGAAACCGGCGAACACCCGGTCGAAAATCCGATCGAATACGTCCTGGAAAGCATCAAAACCATCTACAGCATCAAACATCGCAACGGCGCTATCCGGCGCGTCAACGTGAACATCGCCGCCACCACAGTGGAGAATTACCGCAAGCTCAAGGATGCCGGCATCGGCACCTACATCCTCTTTCAGGAAACCTACCACAAGAAGAACTACGAGGAACTTCACCCCACCGGGCCCAAACACGACTATGCATGGCATACCGAGGCGATGGACCGCGCGATGGAGGGGGGAATCGATGATGTCGGCTGCGGAGTTCTTTTCGGACTCAACCTCTACCGTTACGACTTCACCGGCCTGTTGATGCACGCCGAACATCTCGAAGCGGTTCACGGCGTCGGTCCGCATACGATCAGCGTTCCGCGGATCCGGGCTGCCGACGATATCGATCCCGATACCTTCAGCAATGCGATCAGTGATGATATCTTTGAAAAGATCGTCGCGGTTCTCCGCATCGCGGTACCCTATACCGGGATTATCATCTCCACCCGTGAGTCCCAGGCGGCGCGCGAACGGGTGCTCGCGCTCGGGGTATCCCAGATCAGCGGTGGTTCCCGCACCAGCGTCGGCGGTTACGTCGAAAAGGAGAGCGAGGAGGAGAATTCCGCCCAGTTCGACGTCAGTGACACCCGTTCCCTCGATGAGGTCGTCAGATGGCTGCTGTCGCTCGGCTACATCCCGAGTTTCTGCACCGCCTGTTATCGCGAGGGGCGCACCGGCGACCGTTTCATGTCCCTGGTGAAATCCGGGCAGATCGCGAACTGCTGCCACCCCAACGCGCTGATGACCCTCAAGGAATATCTCGAAGACTACGCCTCCGCGGAAACCAGAAAACTCGGGGAGGCGCTGATCGCCCGGGAAATCAACAACATTCCCAACGAGAAGACCCGCGCGATCGCTTCCGAATATCTCCGGGAACTTCACGACGGCAAGCGTGACTTCCGCTTCTGAGGTCGGTAACTACCGGGCTGGAATACCGGTCTGTCGGCCGGATTCCAGCTCCATTCCGTGTATGACCATCATCTGATTCGCCGGTTCACCGTAGCGATTCGGGAACATCGACTCAACGCGGAAACGGAACTGGTAATTTCCCGCCGGACGATCCGCTTCCACCGGCAGGTGGAAGCTGAGATCACCGAACTTCTCCAGCGGAAATTCCGCCAGTTCGTTCCCGGCAGCGTCGCTGAAACGCACCACCACCGGAAACGGCATGAAAATCCGCCCGTCAATCCGCAGTTTCGCCTCCGCTCCGGGCGGGATCGCGGGAAGATGAGCCGTGAACAGCGTATCCCGGCCACATCGCAGACCTGTTGAAATAAACTCTTCCCCATCCGTGATTTCCACCTCGGGAAATGAACCGAACAGGCTGATCGGTACGTAACGGTCGAACTCAAACTCCGTCGCGGGCGCGGGAAAATATTTCTCCAGCCGGATCATCCCCTTTTCCACCACCAGAAAACGCGGAATAATCGATCGGAGAATAAACTCATTCCCAGAAGCAATTCCCTTGACGCCGGAACTCAATCCACTCTCCTCCAGATAGCCGCGATATATTCCGTCCGGAAGCCCGGTAAACTCGACCACGTATTTTTCCGGCAGCTCCTCTCCGGGAGGAGTTCGGGTGGTGGTTGTCCATTCCCGGCCGGTAGAGTTCTCCACCACCAGAAAACGTATCGAAATGAATTTCTTCACTTCCGCGGTCGGCGTTATTTCCAGCCGGTTGTCCAGCACGTGACAGGCGCGGCTCATCAGTTCCGTATCCAGCCGCGGCGGCGGTTTGGTTTTTCCGGTGGCTTTCCACTTACCGAGTTCAATGGTCCGCAAACTACGGCTCCGGCGCACCGTATCGTCCGGCTCGACTGCCGGAAGCGAGAACAGAGAATTTTCACGCGGCGCCAGCCCCTTTTCCGCCAGTATCGTCCCGGCGATTATCGACACCCGGGCCGGGACGGAATTGATCGCCATCTCCTTGTGACTCTCTCCCGGGCGCTTGATCAGGGTCACGACCTCCGGCTGGTGATGCGCGGTGTGGTCACCGGTGACGACGATCAGCGCGTCATCGTACACTCCGTGGATTCGCATCAGACTGAACAGCCGTTCCAGAACCCGCAGTGAACCGCGCATCTGCCGTATCTCGTCGGATTCAAGATTGCAATCGAGCATTTCATCGACTTCAATCGGAGGATGCGCCCCCTGAAGATGCAGGTATTTGAAAACTTTTTCATTTTCGCCGACCCGGAAGTCACTGCCGAGCGCATCAAAGAATACTATGTCATCCGGACGATCTCCGATCTCCCGCAGACCACCGTCACGCGGGGTGATGAAGCGGTCCGTGAGGTACATGTACGGCTCCATCAAGAGCGGTTTGAGAAAAAACGGGGTCACTTTGTTCAGCCAGACGTCGATCCACACATGGAGCGACTGTTGGTGCTCTTCGCGGGTTGCCGCGTTGTCGATCACCTCCGGACTGTAGCTGATGGTTTTGAGCAGATAGGGGTAACCCTCCACCCGGTAACCCGCCGCCCGGAACCGTTGAAACAGCGAACCCTCCGAACGGCAGGCCGAGGCAATATAGGCCGCATGTTCCTTGTCGTCGGGCTGATCCGTCCGATGGGGATATTCGATTCCGGTCAGCATCGCCGGCACCGCGTACATCGTCCAGGGGATCGGGCTTTCCATCCGGTTGAAACAGGTGAAATCCCGGAAGAGTTCCCGCAGTTCCGGATAGGCTGTCAGCTCTTTCTGGAAGAGTTCCTCTCCGAGGCAGTCAACGACGATCAACAACACGTTGTCCTGAGCCGCAAAGGTGAATTTATCCCTCTCCTCCAGCGTGTATTCCGAGAAATCATAGTACTGCCTTCCCCCGCTCAGCAGTGCCGCCGCCGGTGAAACCAGCTGCGCCGCCGCCACCGCCAGCGACAACTTCACCACATGCCGCCCCGTAAACCGGCGGAAGATCAGCAGCACCGCGAACAGCAGCACAATGAAAAGCAGATTGAACGCCGCCAGCACCAGAAAGGAACTGTCGATCGCCTCCCGATTCAGCGACACCATCGCAAAATAATCGCTCAAAAAGGAGATCTGCGTCCAGACCGTCAGCGCCATTCCCAGTACCAGCAGACCGGCAGTCGCAAACGCCGTTTTTCTCCGCCACGGCAATTGTACCAGTTCCACCACCGCGAAGAGCGCAAGAAAAATTCCCGACGTCACTCCGACTGCGGTCGGCAAGCCGAAGGTGAACTCGCTCCGGTTGGTCGCAAATATCGTCAGCAGCGGCGCCGCCGTCGCCGCCGCCACCGCCGCCGCCGGTGCCGCCGCCGCAATCACTCTTTTCCGGAACCTGCTTCTCATGACAACCTCAGCAGTGCCCGTCCCGAATCCGGAATCGGCAGTACGTCGCAATGGGGGTAGCGTTTTCGGAATGCATCCGCAACCGTGTCGATGTCCCAGTCGCCGCAGATATCCGGACGGGACCGCAGCAGCTGGAGGAAACGCGGATCATCCCGGGGAATGAACTCCACCAGCGCCGCCGGCGCGCAATCGGAAAAAAGTTTGACAATTCGTTCCAGCGGCCAGTTCGCACTCACCCGCAGATGATGAATCAGCGCCAGACCGAGCACACAGTCGGAACCGTTGATTCGTTCCAGAAATGACGTCCGTTCGCAATTGAAAAGTCCGAGGCCGGGCGACGGATTGCTGAGATCCTGCACCATCTCCACAATTTTTCCTTCCCCGTTGCCGGCCATGTAGATTTTTTCCACCGAGGCCGGGTCGCTGTCGGCGGCGATCACCTCCTCCGCCCCCGCCGCCGCCGCGAT
>CAKUKT010000128.1 GCA_934663655.1 uncultured Victivallaceae bacterium | reverse complement strand
ACACCGGATCCCGACGGGAAATCAGAAACGCGGCAAATGAACAGAAAAATACCGGAGTGAACGTACTGAAAAAATTGGTCCCGGCAATCGCCCGTAATCCGGCGGCAACGCTGTTTGTCCTCATCTACGCAGATCCACAGGGGGTTGAAATTCGCCGCCGCACACTCCGCCGTTTCTGCATTGCCGCCCGGGCGGAGATCCGACGATTCGGTCGGCCATGTTTATAATATAATCTCCCCGGACGATTTTTTCAACATCTGTTTGCAATGACTTACTGCTACATAAAAAAAATGCTTTTATTCATACGTTTCCCCGTTGCTTTTAACAGAAATCGGATTTATATTCACAACCGGGGCGAACCCGTTTCAACCTTCTTACGTCAGGAGAAAAGAACAAATGATCGAAACTACTCCCCGCATCGGAATCCGGCCGACCATCGACGGCCGTCGCAAAGGCATCCGCGAATCACTCGAAACTCAGACCATGAACATGGCCAGAGCCGCCGCCGAACTGATTTCGGAAAATCTCCGCTATCCCGACGGCCGCAAAGTCGAATGCGTGATCGCCGAAACCACCATCGGCGGCGTCGCGGAAGCGGCCGCCTGTCAGAAACTCTTCTCCGAACGCGGAGTAACCGCCACGCTGACCGTCACCCCCTGCTGGTGCTACGGCTCGGAGACCATGGATATGGATCCGCTGACCCAGAAAGCGGTCTGGGGATTCAACGGCACCGAACGCCCCGGCGCGGTCTATCTCGCCGCCGTACTCGCCGGACACGCTCAGAAAGGACTGCCCGCTTTCGGCATTTACGGTCGTGACGTTCAGGATGCCGACGACGCCTCCATTCCCGCCGATGTCGCCGAAAAAATTCTCGCTTTCGCCCGGGCCGCGGTCGCGGTCGGCTGGATGCGCGGCAAGTCCTATCTCTCGATGGGCAGCGTCGCCATGGGAATCGCCGGATCGATCGTCAATCCGGAACTTTTCGAAGATTATTTCAATATGCGCTGCGAATCGGTCGATTGTTCGGAATTTCTCCGCCGGATGGACGAGGGAATTTACGACCAGGAGGAATTCAAGCGCGCGCTCGAATGGACCAGAAAACACTGCGCCGAAGGCGCCGACCGCAATCCCCCGGAAGTTCAGCGCACCCGCGAACAAAAAGACAAGGTCTGGGAATTCGTCGTCAAGATGACCATGATCGCCCGTGACCTGATGCGCGGCAACCCGAAACTCGCCGAACTCGGTTTCCGTGAAGAGGCCGACGGCCACAACGCGATTGCCGGTGGCTTCCAGGGACAACGCCAGTGGACCGACCACTTCCCGAATGGAGACTTCACCGAGGCGATGCTCTGCAGTTCCTTCGACTGGAACGGTATCCGCGAAGCGATGGTGGTAGCCACCGAGAATGACGCACTCAACGGCGTGATGATGATGTTCGGACACCTGCTCACCGGCACCGCCCAGGGATTTTCGGACGTCCGCACCTTCTGGAGCCGCGAGGCGGTCAAACGCGTCTCCGGTTACGACCTTCCGGAACCGGGATTGATCCATCTGATCAACTCCGGCGCAACCACCCTCGACGCCACCGGCGAACAGCACGACGCCGACGGCAAGCCGGTGATGAAACGCTTCTGGGAGATTTCCGATGCCGACGTTGACGGCTGTCTCAAGGCCACCAAATGGTGCGCCGCCAGCGACGGTTACTTCCGCGGCGGCGGCTTCTCCAGCAATTTCCGCACCCGCGGCGGCATGCCGATCACGATGAGCCGTATGAACCTCATCAAGGGCCTGGGACCGGTGATCCAGATCGCCGAGGGATATACCTGCGAACTACCCGACGAAGTGCACCGTATTCTTGACGAACGCACCGATCCCACCTGGCCGACCACCTGGTTCGTCCCCCGGCTCACCGGTGAAGGCGCGTTCCGTGACGTTTACAGCGTGATGGCCAACTGGGGCGCCAACCATGGTGCGTTCAGCTACGGCCATATCGGCGCGGCGTTGATCACGCTCGCCTCGATGCTGCGGATTCCGGTCTGCATGCACAACGTTCCCGAGGAGAAGATCTTCCGGCCGGCGGCGTGGAACGCTTTCGGCATGGACAAGGAGGGCGCCGACTATCGCGCCTGCGCCAACTTCGGACCGGTCTACCGCTGAGGCTGACCGCAGTACCGGAACAATACCGGTTAAATAACGAGGCGGCCGGGGAGTTTCATCCCCGGCCGCCGTTTTATTTGTCCCGCAGCAGCCGGAGGAGTTCCGTCCATAAAAAAAGCCGGAAAAGTTCGCCCATCTTTCGACCGTCATTTTTACGGGCGGACGATGCACCCTGTCGGCTGCTCATTTCCTTTATAAATTATTCCTCGTCCTTCTCGTTACAACCATCAGCGAAAATCCGGAGTTCAAATCGATCTCCGGATTTTCATATTCGTCATGTACACACACCGCCTTATACTTAAATGGGACCGATGCGGACCCCATACTTGAAGAAGTAGAACACCCCGCCATCACTGCCGTTGACGTTGAACAATGTTTTGGCTTCCTGTGGAAGCAGGCTCGCCACATGACCATCAATATTGATCATTTCGCCATGCACAGCGTACATAAGATAATTTCCCCAGCTCGCATTTGGGTTCCAAATGTAAAACTGATCGTAGTCGGTATGAGTTCCACTGCGGGCATCGGCGAGAAGCATCAAGCTGCCCGGATACCTGACTTTCTTGCTGTTGATACCTTTGAATCGGCTGTCCGGGTATAAGCCGAACTCCTGTCCGTAACGATCATACAGATGCGCATTCGCGAAAGCTCCGTAAACATTGAGCAGATAAAGCCCCGATTCATCCAGAGGATTCTGATTTCTCGAACTTGGACAGACCGCGGTGTCAACATTCTCCATGAAACCGGCCCCTTTTAAATTGCCGGCCCAGCTGTAGGCATAATATGCCGGATCACGATAGGTGGTATACAGATACGAGGACCAGGTTACAAAAACTCCATTGAAGGCATCAGCATAAGTTTGCATGCACAGCTGGTTGTTTTTCAGATTGGCGATGCAATTTATCTGTTTTGCCCTGTCTCTGGCTTTATTCAATGCCGGCATCAGCAAACTTGCCAGAATTGCGATGATCGCAATCACGATCAACAATTCAATAAGTGTAAATTTATTTTTTTTCATTACAAACTCTCTTGGTTGTATTGGATTTCTGCAGGCTCCGGATGCACTGTCTATAGTATATTATAGTAATTTGAAACCGAATGTAAAGAGTCATGGATATCAATTTTGCAACCAATAAACATGAAAAAACAACACTGCTTTCATCAGGCGGCGTCCACCTCGTCGTGAAATTACAGATACCGGAACCTGGAAAGGGAAAATAGTCATGACCCGGGAAACAGAACGCCGGTCGGCAGATGGTTGATGTAACCGGAAAAAACAACTCCTGGCAATTATGATCTCGTCATAATCTCAGCCGGGAGTCTCCTGTAAACCCGATTCTGCCAGTCGGTCAGTAGGTGATATCGGCGCGTAAAGAAGCAATGGAGAAAACCCGGCCATTATGGCAACAGCGGGCATAACCGGCCGGAGTTATGCCAAAATGTTTTCTGAACACATTGATGAAGTAGGCAGAACTGCCCCAGCCGGTCATTTCCGCGATGTAAGCGATCTGATAACGGCCGTCCTCAAGCAGCTCTTTTGCCATATTCAGCCGTGTTTCAACGATAAATTGACGCGCAGAAAGACCAAGTTCACGACGGAAAAGACGTGCCAGATAAATTCTGCCCACCCCAAGGGTTTCCGCAACGGTTTCCACAGTCAATTCGGAATTTCCAGCGTTAGTCACAATGTACTGAACCGCCCGCCCGATAGTACGCGCCGGGGGCGGTTTGACGGTGTTTTTCCATACCTCTTTGAGCACAAATGTAAAAGTGGCAATGAGAGCTGACGATTCACTGCGGATCAATTCCACCGGCATATCCGATCTGACCAGAGAGGTGAATAGTTCCAGATGATGCAACAACAGGCTGTTAAGCGCCCCGCTTTTCACAGACGAGGCAATGGTACGCCGATAGAAATTGCAGATAAAATGATGCGGCAGGATCTGACAGCTGACCCCCTTGTTGTTAACCGCAACCGGCATCGGCCGGTGCCGAACCTGGGGAGGAATGATCACCGCAGTCCGAAATGGTTCCTCCCGACGTCTGCGGGGAATCATAAATTCCCAGTAACGGTGAGAATGCCTGCAGGAACTGTTTTCATCAACAACTTCGACCCGGCATTCCGGCGAATTGACAAAGTCGTTCAACAGTTTCAAAAGTTCCTGACGGCGCTTTTCCATGCATATTCCACAGAAATATCAAAGGCGTAATGCCAGTAAAACGACGACAGGAGATTATAGAACACCAAAACTGCGGGCGCCTCAGGCGACGATAAATCCGTTGCGGCGCAGATATGCCTTGAGTTCCGGAATATCAATGATGTGGAAGTGGAAAACCGAAGCCGCCAGCAGAATCGACGCTCCCGCCCGGGCCGCTTCAGCAAAATGTTCCATCGTCCCAGCTCCGCCGGAGGCAACGATGTCCGCCCGGCAGACCGAAGCCATCGCCCGGATCACCGGCAGGTCAAACCCCGTCCGCGCACCATCACCCGCCTTGCTCGTCGGCAGGATCACCTCCACTCCGAAATCATCCACCCGCCGGGCCCATTCCACCGCATCACTGCCGGTGGCGGTTCTGCCGCCGTCGATGTAGACCTCGTACCCCGAGGGCAGCGCCGGATTCACATCCAGGTCGATCGCCACCGTCACCGCGCCAACCCCGAACTCCTTTATCAATTCCTTGATCAGTTCCGGCCGGCGAAACGCGGCACTGCTGACCGAAACCCGATCCGCTCCCGCCGCCAGCACCGCCCGGGCGGACTCGACATCTCGAATACCACCGCCGACCGTGAAGGGAACCGTACATACCTCGGCAACCCGCTTCACAACTTCGACCAGCGTATCCCGCTTCTCCACCGTGGCGGTGATGTCGAGAAGCGCCAGCTCGTCCGCACCCGCTTCACAATAGGCGCGCGCGCACGCCACCGGATCCCCGGCATCGGCGATATCAACGAAATGCACCCCCTTGACAACCCGCCCGTCGCGCATATCCAGACAGGGCATGATGCTGAGTTTCTGATGCTTCATTTTTCGGCTCCTCCCCCTCGCTCTCAGCACTCGTCGTCACGATTTCTCGGAGCGCGATCCGCCTCAGTGGAGGCGAGCTGCTGCAACCAGTCGACATTCGGGAAATAGTCGAGATAGAACGACCGGATCAACTTCTCCAGACCGGCGACGCCGTAGTCCCAGTCGAGAATTTCATTGCCGAGCACCTTGCGGACATTGCTCTGATCAAAAACGATGTCCGACGAGAAATAGGGGAAGAGATCCCCGAGAAAACGCCCGATCAGGCGGTCATCCGCAGTCTCCTCCTTGAGATTCTTGTTGATCGCCACCCCGTCGAGCCGGAGCACCCGGCAGACCGATTCCTCAATCTGTCTGGTGGTGAGCGGACTGTCGCCGGTGATGTGGTAACCGGTATTCGTCACCGGCTTCTGGAACAACGCCGTGATCGCTTCCTGAACGTAATCGATCGGCACAAAATAGACGTGTTCGGAGGGGGCGGTGGCAAACCGCAGATTCATATCCGTCCACTCAGTGGCCGGAATGCCGAGCTTGGTACAGCGGTGGCTCTTCACCTTGCCGATAAATTCGAGCACCCGGTAAAAGGCCAGCGGTTTGCGGATCCGACCGTCGCAGCGCCGACCGGTGATGATCGCCGGCCGGTAGATCGAGAACGGAATCCCGCTGTTGCGAACCAGCATCTCCGCCTTGAACTTGCTCTCCTCGTAAGGATTGTTGAAACCATTGTCAACCGGAGCGGTCTCATAGGCGACTCCGGCGAGCTTTCCGGCCACATAGGCGGTGGCCACGTAATGGAACTCGCTGACCCCCAGCCGGTGGGCAAGGTCAACCATGTTCACCGTGCCGTCGTAGTTGATGCGGAAAGTTCTGCCGGTGGGATCCTTGCCGAGGTTGACATCGGCGGCACAGTGAAAAATGATATTCACGCCCTTGAGCCGCGGATCCGCAGCCAGTTCCGCCGGGTTGATCGTTACAACGTCCCCTTCAACCACGCTGACCCGGCTCAGTATCTCATCGGCAACTTCCGGACATCCGTCAAACGCGCATTCGCTCCGGATGATCTCCTCGGTTCGTTCGGCGGCGCTCTTGACCGCGCTCTTACGCGTCAGACACACAATTTCGTAATCCTTGCGTTCGCGCAACAGCGCAACGACGAAAGCACTGCCTACCAGACCGGTGATGCCGGTGAGAAAAACTCTATTCATGAAATCACATTACCCTAATTTAACTGTCGAGACCCTGAGAAAAACAATTATGGTTGTAAGGAAACAATAACTATTATTAATATATACCATAACAACTGTTTTTACAAGTTGTCATCGGTTTTACAGCGGTACCCAAGGTGGAAACGGCGCTGTCGATCAGTCGGCGTTCCGGAAGCTTCCGCCCGGCGATTCAGCCGAAAATTTTTCCGTCGATAAGTTCCGCCACCCGGGTCGCCATGCCGGCAAGTTCACGGTTGTGGGTGATCATCACAATCGAACGCTCCGGCCTGGCCGCCCGCAGCTCCTGAAACAGTTCCAATATTCCAGCTCCGGTTTTCGCATCGAGGTTTCCGGTCGGCTCATCTGCCAGCAGCAGTTCCGGATCGTTGATGAGCGCCCGCGCGATCGCCGCCCGCTGCTGTTCCCCTCCCGAAAGTTCAGTGGGACGGTGGCGCAATCGGTGGCTGAGGCCGACTGCTTCCAGCAGCGAAGCCGCCCGCTCCCGCGCCGCCGAAACAGGAACCCCGGCCAGCCGCGCCGCCAGCGAAACATTTTCCAGCACCGTCAACTCCGGCAGCAGATGATAGGCCTGAAATACAAAACCGATCCGCGACGCCCGGAACTTCGCCGCTTCACGACGACGGAAGCCACTGATATTCTCTCCCGCCACCCGGATGGTTCCGGCATCCGGACGCTCCAGCGCTCCGATGAGGTTGAGCAGCGTCGTCTTGCCGCTGCCCGGCGCACCGAAAATCGCGCACCATTCGCCGGCCGCCAGCTGGAAATCCACCCCTTTAAGCACTTCGACCGATTCACTGC
>CAKUKT010000127.1 GCA_934663655.1 uncultured Victivallaceae bacterium | reverse complement strand
GTCATTTCCAGGATATCGGGTTGGAGAGTTTCCGGAATCAGCTGTCGCCGCAACAAGCGCAGCATGGTGGCTCCGTCATCGGTGTTTACGATCGAGACAAGATATTCTCCGTCAGGCAAATCGGCGAGGGGAAACTCTATTTTTGTTTCACCGGCGGGAATGGTTTTGTAACTTGTCGGAAATATGAGACGGCCACTTTTTCGTTCTTTGACCGTTATTGACAGTTTCAGCGGTTTCTCTCCCGTATTGAAAAGATGGAGCCCGGCGTTTTCGTCGCTTTCGTAAACCGGCAGCCGGAAATCGCCCTTAAGGACTGAGGCGAGATGGCTGTCCGCATCGCGTTGAGTTGTTGTTTGATGTTGCCAGAGACTGATCCGGGGCAGTTTGGCGCCTGGTTGTCCTTTGAATGTTACCATAACCCTGTTGAGGGTGGCCGGACTGAAATCCGCCTGCCTGGTATTCCCGACGACAACAAAATCCTTTCCGGCTGCAATCTCGACCGACTGGCCGCCGGAGTTTATTCCGACAACTTCAGCAGAAATTGTCTCGCCACCGGTCAAAGTTATAGTGGAAAGTTCCACGGGAGCAGGAAAATCGAATTGGTATTCCCCGGATTCTCCGCTGAGTGTGTCCAGATTGTCCCGACTGTCATCCTCTGATGTCGCCGTCACAATATTCCGGCGTGATACTGTCGCTGCCGGCGCAACATCAGTGCGTCCGGAAAGAGACAACAGGTCTGAAATGGAAACTTTCACATTATCGACGAAGGCGACGTTCCCGATCGGATAAGAATTGCCGAGTTGAATTTTGGCGGCTGTCCCGGTTGAAGCCATCGGAAACCATTCGCTCTGTAGATTCTTACCGTCATCGGTATGGAGCATGGCCCGATAATAACCCTTGCCGGCATCAAATTCCAGTTTAATGCCCACCCATTTGCCGGGAGGAGTGGAAATGGTTGTGCTGTGCCATGAATTTTGTTCTTCCGCCAGTATTTTGAGCTGTCCGTTGCCGTTTAAGGAGATGCCGCCAAGTTGTCTGTTGTCGTGGTCAAGCACAAAAAAATAACCTATACCGAGGTAATCCAGCGACACGGTAAAATTATGCAAGGGGGGCGGCTGAGGCTGAATCTCAAGCCTGATATATTTATGGGTTTTAGTTGAACGCGTGATGCGAAGCACATTGCCGTGATTAGGATCATGGTCACGGTTGCTTTCGACGAGGAAATCCGGAGGAGCAGAGTAACTGGAAGAAGGATTATCAAAATTTTCATTCAAGCCGGTTGTTTCCGCGGACAGGAGCGTTGCGGCCATCGCAACCAGCAGGGTCGCTTTGCTTTTCATGTGGACAAATCCTTAGAAATATTCGGTTATACTGTTTGGAGAAATCGGGCCGAATTGACCGCTGATAAGAAAAGTTCCATCAGGATTTTTTACACAGAGTTCATCTTTTGTGACTGAGATCACATGCCCGTCGGCCATCGCCAGGTTTGCCCGCCGGTTGTGACGGAGATGAATGTTTATGTAATTTGAAGTCGCAGACGGGTTAAATCCGAGGCACCACTGATATCCGGGATAAGAATCGACTCTTCTGCGTATCGAATCACCAACCAGGGCGAAAGAGGATGGATCATTACTCCAGTAAGTAATTGTTTTCGGGCGGGGATTATGAATTTTGAGTATGGCAAAGGAACTGTTGGGATCTGTCTGGTAACGCTTTAATCCTCCATAACTGATTGCAGAGATCGGAACTACACCGTTAGGCAGTGAGACTGACTGACACCGTATTGTTCTGGTATCGATACGACCACCGGTAGTGAATGAAGGTGTGACGCCGTTAAGGGATCCCTGTACCAGGTTGTCCCAGGCAAAATGAGCAGCCCAAGGTGAGAAACCATACGTATTATTCTGGTCGTAATTCGGTGGCAGATAACCGTTGTTTGAATCTGCATACATCGCATGCATTACACCAACCTCTTTGAGGTTGGCGATACAGGCGGAAGAACGTGCTGCCTCACGAGCTTTGGATAAGGCCGGCATCAGCAGTGCGGCGAGAATTGCGATGATCGCGATAACTACGAGGAGTTCGATCAGAGTAAAGATCCGGTTGGAAAAGTGGTGATGGTTTTTCATTCTTGATTTCCTTGATTTGGGATTTTGAATGAAGCGACTATTTTCAATCCTTGGTGGTATCGGAGTCGGGACCGGCAGTGATGATGTGGGTTTGAACCGGGCCGTTTCCACTGATGATTTCCTCCTCGGTGATTACGGCGTGCTTGATTCGATGCAGATGGTAACGCCCCTGATCCCATACGATGTGGATGGAACCGTCAGTATCCTCGTAAGCGTCCGGATAGCTGACCAGTTCTCCGGTATCCAGCGGCACCCGCCAGGGCCAGGTTTTACCGTCGTCCTCAGACAGGAAAATGTACAAATTGCAGCGTCGTTCCCAGCCTTGACCATACGCTTCAGGATACCGGTGCTCTTTGGGGGGTTCAGAAGAGCGGGGCGCGTGGTTTATCATCAGTAATTTTCCGGAACTCAGCCTGGATATGAAAAAACGGGAATTGGCACCGAAAATGGAAGAGTGAATCGCCCTGGTCCAACTCTTTCCCCCATCCGTTGAAACGCTTTCGGATATGCCGTCGTGGGTGCGGACAAAGATTTTCAGATTGCCGGACATTTCCTCGATGATCATCGGTTCGTCACAGCAGTGGCCGGGAACCTCCACACTGCTGAGGAGTTCGAAGGTGCCGCCCCCGTCCGTCGAGTGGTAAACGCGGCTTGAGAAAATGCCGTCGCTGCCGTCGGCATCCCACTTCGCAACCGGCAACAACAAAGTGCCTTTGGAAGTGACGGCGGGCTTATTCAGGGCCACTCCGGGAGCGAGGTATTCGGGGCGGGTCCATTTCCCATCGCTCAGCTTTGAGCGGAAAAGTTTCATTTCGTCGGTTTTATTTTTAGCGACGGAAAAACACAGATTGAGATCGTTTTTCTTGTCCCTCCACAGACAGGGATCAAAAATCCGCAGTTGCGGATCGGAGGCGACCAACAACGGTTTCGGTTCGGTCCAGGAGCTGCCGCGATCGCCACTCGCTGCTGCGATAAGATAATTGCCGGCTTGTTCGTCCATTCCTCCTCCATACCAGATGGCGTTCAACTCCCTACCGTGGCCGCAGATAGTGGGAATGCCGCAGAAATGTATCGGACTGAGGGTATGGGGATCGGGATTGAATTTGAATGTTGTCATGAAGTTATCTCCACTTGGTTGTTCTGTTGTTTATTATTTTGTCGGAGTTATCTGAAAAATGACTGCTTGATTTTGATGAAAAGATGCTCTATATTGATATTATGAATCAGAAAAAACGAACACTGCAATTTGAAGATTTACGTCATAAGTATCCTGGTGTGATCTGCCATGTGCGTTGTCACGAGGTCACTCCCAGCCATTCGATATTTATGCACGATCATGACTTCTACGAAATTGAATGCGGGATTGACGGCGAGGCGATACAGAATCTTAACGGTACAAAAGAGAAGTTCTGCGGAAACAATTTTTATATGCTCCGGCCGGAAGACTGTCATGAAATAACCGGCATGGCAAATCGTAAGTTGACCTATTTCAACATCGCCTTTGAGCGCGAACGGCTCGAAGAAATCAATCGCCGATATCAGCTGACGGTGACATCGCGCTGGTTGTCGGCCGCAAATTGGCCGAGGCGTCAACGACTGCTTCCCGGTACGCTTATGAACATCCGTAATGCAATCTATGAGCTTTATCAATACCGTCATCTCGCCATTTCCCTGGATCGTTTTTTATATAATATGTTTTTCGAGTTGGAAAAGGAGTGCTTGTCGCCTTTCAGCAGTTGTCCGGAATGGCTTCAGGAAAGTATCTGGAAACTGGATTCCCGCGAGAACCTCTATCGCGGCCCCCGGGCGCTTGCCGAGATCAGCGGTTATTCTCTTGAATATGTGAGCCGGACTTTGAAAAAATTCGCCGGACTGACTGCCTGCCAGGTCGTGAACATGATAAAAATGGAACGTGCCTCGGCATTGCTTATCATCGGTAATGCCGATATCTGCGTGATCGCTCACGAATGTGGTATCGAAAGCATGAGTTACTTTTTTAAACTCTTTAAAGCGACATACGGAGTGACCCCTTTTGAATATCGGGCCCGGCACGGCTGTGTCGGCGTCAAGCCGGCTCCCGGGGGAGAAGCGTGAAGAGGTCCCCCGAAACGTATACAGCAAGTTTGAGCACTGATATTGTACCGCCGGTTGGAGCCGTTTTTCTTGCAATTGCCCGATTCTGGGGATATTTTATAAGTGAGTTTTCGGCGACAGGCCAGGTGCAGTACTGAAATGGAGATGATTCAAGATGAACAGTGAAAACAATTTCTCCGAAGAACCCCATTCCCCGATTCCGGTGTTGACGCCGCAGAAACTGGCGGCGCTTTTCGGGATCTCCCGCAGTTCGTTGTTTATCCGCGGTATAGTATTGTTGCTCTTCGGTCTGGTGTTATGGATTCATCCGGTCAAGGTGATGATGACGATCACCATGGTGATCGGCGCCTACATTCTGATTGAGGGAATTGTGCTGCTCATCGGTGGTCTGAGGCTTAAGGCGTCGACCCGGGGATGGTTTGTGTTGAACGCGTTGTTGGGAATACTGCTGGGGGCGTTCGCGCTTTTTTCGCCGCTGGTGGTGGACAAGGCTCTGATCGTCATCATCGGAATCTGGGAGCTGCTCGGCGGCTGCCGGGAGCTCTTCTATCCGGTGAAATCGGGGTCGGGTCGGTTCTGGACGGTGATTTCCGGGCTGCTGTCGATCATCATCGGGCTGGTATTCATCATCCCTCCGCTGGCTGGAATCATGGTGGTCGCCTGGCTGACTTCACTGCTGCTGTTTATTTCCGGTGTCTCGGTGGTGGCGACCGCGCTGATGATCCGTTGAACCATGCCGCCGCCGGGTGCGTCGGCGACTCAGGCTGTTTTCTTCAGGCCGCTTCGGGAGAGCGAAAGAGGTTCCGGAGCGGCCGTTTTCGTATATCGGTGCGACTTGGTCTGGTCGCACTGCCGCCCATGTTTCCGGGCCGTTTTTCCCCCTCGCGGAGCAACGGCTTATACTTATGCGTAACTTGAAAAAAACGCCCTGAAAGGTTATATTATAGGAATAAGCGATTTGCGTTGCAATGTTTTTTTGATTAGCCCCGGAGATGAGTGAGATGGCAGAAGAACTTCAAAGTTTACTCGAAAAGATAAATTCCGAAGGCGTAAAAAAGGCTGAGGCCGAACGCGACGCCATTCTCGCCGCCGCGAAAATCGAGGCGGATAAAATTATCGCCGACGCCAAAGCCCAGGCGGAGGCGACCCGTTCCCGTGCGGAGGCTGAGGCCGAAGCGCTGAAAAACCGGGCGGAGAGTGCAATTCGTCAGGCGGCCCGCGACATTGTGCTCGAACTCAAGGCCGAACTGGAAGCCCGGCTGCGCACCGCGATCGAAAACGCCGGTGCGGCGGCGCTCACTCCGGAGTTCATGGCTTCGCTGATTTCTGAACTCGCGGCGAAGTTCGCCGCCTCTCCCGACACCGAAATTTCGGTTCGGAGCGCGGTTCGGGATGCCGATGCGCTCGATGCGGCGCTGCGCGGCGCGCTGGCAAACTCTTTCAAGCAGCAGCCGAAGGTGTTGCGCGATGGTGCAATCCGGGGTGGTTTTGAAGTGAGTTTCGGGGACGGACAACTTTACTTCGACTTCACCGAGGAGGCGTTGACCGAGTTGGTCGGTGCTTACGCCGGTGAAGGAATCGCGCGGATATTTGTGGAGAATCCGGATCAACATGTATGAGTTTTTCTGTGCCTCGCTTCCGGAATTGAGTCCGGGGACGCCGCCGCCGCTGAGTGTGGAGGAGTTCGATCTCCGGGCGGAGGCGGAGCTTTCACCCCGCCATTTCGCGGTGTTGAAATGCGATGCGCTGCATCCTGCGCCGGCGGGGGAGGCCGAATTGCCCGGGGTTTATGCGCGCTATGTGCGGTTTGAACGCTACCTGCGCGACCGGATGGCGCGGCGGCGCGCGGATCGTGCCGGGGAGAGTGTGAATCTGCCGGATCCGGAGGAATATTTTCAGACGGTGGATTTCCGGCTCGGGGCGGTTTTCTCCGCCGACAATCCGGCGGAGCGCGAGGCGTTGATCGACCGGATCCGCTGGGATTATCTCGACGAACTTGAAGAAGGACATTTTTTCGACTTTGATTTTGTCTGCGTCTACCGGCTCAAAACCATGTTGCTGACGAAACTGCGGGGGCGTTCGGTTGAGGCCGGTAAAGTGAACTTTGACGCCGCGGTCGAATCAATTGAGTAAATATTTTCATCATCCGAGCGGGAGGTTTGGGATATAATGGCTGAAACGACTGGAGCTGTGCTCGAAAAGGTGGTTGCCGTCAACGGCAATATGATCACGGTGGAGTTTTCCGACCGGGTGATGCAGAATGAGGTGGCGTTTATCCGCCTCGGGGATTCCCGGCTGAAGTGCGAGGTAATCCGGGTTCGCGGCAATCGGGCGGATCTTCAGGTGTTTGAGAGCACCAACGGGCTCAAGGTCGGCGACGAAGTGGAGTTCACGCGCGAACTGCTTTCGGTCGAATTGGGGCCCGGGTTGCTGACGAGCGTTTACGACGGATTGCAGAACCCGCTCAATCTGCTGGCGGAGAAGTCGGGCTTCTTTCTGCAGCGCGGCGTCTATCTGCGGGCGCTCGACCGCGAACGCAAATGGGAATTTACTCCGCTTGTTGAGGCGGGGAGCCGGGTACAGGCCGGCGACCGGATCGGTTCGGTGCCGGAGGGGAGCATCACCCATTACATCATGATGCCGCTGGCGTGGCGCGGCGAGTGGACGCTGGAATCGGTGGCGGCTCCGGGCAGTTACACGATCGACGATACGGTCGCGGTCGCGGTTGATGAACAGGGGACGAAACGTAACGTCACGATGACGCAGTTCTGGCCGGTCAAGATCGCGATTTCCGATTATGCCGAGCGGCTGTTGCCGGAAAAGACGATGGCGACGCAGACGCGTTCGATAGACACCTTCTTCCCGGTTGCGGTCGGCGGGACCTTCTGTACGCCGGGGCCGTTCGGAGCGGGCAAGACGGTGCTTCAGCATTCGATCAGCCGTTACGCCGAAGCGGATGTGGTGGTGATCGCCGCCTGCGGGGAGC
>CAKUKT010000126.1 GCA_934663655.1 uncultured Victivallaceae bacterium | reverse complement strand
TCAAGCCGGAATTTTCCGGTGAGAAAGGTCGGGAACTCGGTACGCTGATGACGCAGCTGTTCATCGATCGCGGTTTCCTGCACGCGGTCACCGGGTTCTATCCGACGCTCGCGCATACGCAGGAGATCATGGAGAAGTTCTATGCGGCCGCGGACGAGGTTTTCGTCGAGATGGCCGGAGCGATTGCGGAAAACCGCGTGGAGGAGGCGCTGCGGACCAGCGGCAATACGGCCAGCGGTTTCAAGCGACTCAACTGAACGCCGTTGTTTCCGGGGAAGGGGACGGAGAAGCCGGTGGATTCTCCGTCCCCTCGGTTTGAAAACCAGAAAAGCGGTGCTATATTATATAAATGTGCGATTTGAACGGTTGCGATTTGCGGTCGTACCCGTGGGGCTCTTTTTTTTGTATTGATCATATAACATAACATGATAACAGGGAGTTGATAAAAATGGCTGTTCCGAAAAGAAAAACCTCGCGTATGCAGCGCCGTCAGCGCAAAGCCGCCAACCGTTACGAGGGGGTTCAGGCGACTTACTGCACCAACTGCTCGGCCCCGGTGCAGCCGCATCGTGTCTGCACGGCTTGCGGATTCTACAACGGCAAGCAGGTGCTTACCGTCGAAAACTGATTCCGGTTCCCGGACCGCCGGTCGTCTTTTTCCTGGCCAATCAATGGAGGCGGGTGATACCCGCGGCGACCGGCCGGGGGGAGTTTCCTTTAATCGGCTTGAACGGCGCGTCGTAAGTCAGCCGTCGGGGGGTGTCCCCGTAATGTGCGCGTCAGGCGGAACGGATTGAACATGAAGATTGCCTTGGATGCGATGGGGGGTGATTATGCCCCCGGAGTGGTGATCGAGGGATTGACCACCGCGCTGGCTGATTTTCCCGATTACGAGTTCGCGCTGGTCGGTCACTCCGCCAAGTTGCCCTTTTATCTCGAAAAATATGGGCTGGCCGGCAATCCGCGTATTGAAATCGTTCACGCCGAGAGTGTTTGTGAGATGCGTGAGCCCGCGGTGGTATCGCTTCGCGCCAAGCGGGATTCATCGATCACCGTCTGCGCCCGGCTTCTCAAGGAGAAGCAGGTGGATGCGATGGTGACGCCGGGGCACACCGGCGCGACGGTGGCGGCGACCAAGGTACTGGTGCGTACGCTCCCCGGCGTGGATCGACCGGGGCTGGTGGCGAGTATTCCGTCGCGGAACGGTCGCTTCATGCTGATTGACGCCGGCGCCAATACCGACTGTACTCCCCTGAATCTGGTGCAGTTTGCGTTGATGGGAGACATCTACGCGCGTTATTCATTGAATCTCAAGCGCCCCCGGGTGGGACTGCTCAGCGTCGGCGGCGAGGACAGCAAGGGATGCGAACTCACCAAGGAGACCTTCAAACTGCTTGAGAAGCTGCCGATCAATTTCGTTGGTAATGTCGAGGCGGATACCATTTTTGAGGGTGAGGCCGATGTACTGGTGTGCGACGGCTTTGCCGGCAACGTGTTTCTCAAGGGCGCCGAGGGGCTGGCCAAGACGACGATGTATTGGTTGAAGCGGATGCTGACCAAGAACGCGGTTCGGCTGCTCGGGGCGATGCTGGCGCAGAACGCTTTTGTTGAACTCAAGAATTTCGGCGCCGCCGACATTATCGGCGGAGCGCCGCTGCTCGGCATCAATGGCGTGTGCATCATCGGACACGGTTCGTCCAATCCGACGGCGGTACGCAACGCGATCCGGGTGGCCGGCGAGTGTGTCAAATACCGGATCAATGAAGCGATTGTTGCGGCGGTAAATGATTATGAGTTGTCACGTCGGGAGCGGAGTTCGGGTAGAGAATAAGAATATGGAGAAATATCAGTGGGAATAAGAATTGCCGCCACCGGTTCATACGTTCCGGAACGGGTACTGACCAATGCAGATCTGGAAAAGATCGTGGATACTTCCGATGAGTGGATCCGCACGCGAACTGGTATTGGTTCAAGACATATTGCCGCTGCAGATGAATACACCAGCGATCTGGCTTTTGCGGCCTGTTCGCGGGCGCTCGAACGAGGCGGTTATTCGGGGCGGGATGTCTCGGCTATCATCGTCGCCACGACGACTCCGGATTTTGTTTTTCCCAACACTGCGTCCTTACTTCAGCGTCGTCTGGGGGCGGAGGGTGCGTTCTGCATTGATTTGAGCAGTGCCTGTACCGGTTTGATTTCGTCACTTGAGGTGGGGATAGCGTTGCTGGCGGCGAACCGGCGTTATCAGCGTATCCTGGTCTGCGGTGCGGAAAAACTCTCCTGCATCACCGACTGGCAGGATCGCAATACCTGTGTGCTGTTCGGTGATGGTGCCGGAGCGGTGCTGCTTGAGCGGGTTGATGATGGAACTCCGGATACATTGTTGGCCAGCGAACTTCATGCCGACGGCAGTTATGCTGAGGTGTTGTCGCTTCCCGGCGGCGGCAGCCGTCATCCATTTTCGGAGGAGACGCTCAGAGATCGGCTGCATTACATTCACATGGCGGGGCGGGAAACCTTCAAGCTTGCGGTCAATTCGATGACCACCGCCTGTCAGGCGGTGATGGAGCGTGCTGGGGTCAGTGCAGCTGATTTACATCTGGCGATTCCGCACCAGGCGAACAGCCGGATCATTCTGGCGGTGGCGCAGCGGCTCGGTCTGCGTGAGGAGCAGCTGTTCATGAACATCGAAAAATATGGTAACACTTCGGCGGCTTCAATTGGAATCTGCCTTGACGAAGTAGTTACGCAGGGATTGGTTTCGCGTGGCGACCTGCTGTTGTTGGCTTCGTTCGGCGGCGGCCTTACTTGGGGAGCGATGTTGTTGCGTTACTGACCGCGGTCAAGTCGGTGATGGAGTCCAGCCGGGTACAATCGTTTCCGGGGGGATGATGGATAGATGAGCACACCCAGAAAAGATTATATCAGCGACAATCTGGTGGATATCCGCGACCGGTTCAAGCAGAACTACGCTGCGGTGACGGCGGCGAAAAGTGTTGGAGAAGCCGGGAATAGCCCGTCGATTCCGGCGGCAGCGGCGGAACCGGTGCATCCGATGATTCATGCCGAGTCGGTTTCTCGCGAGGACAGCACTGCGGAGCGGCAGCGGAGGGAGTTGAGATTAAAGGTCTGCCGGGATCTGGCGGCTGCTGCGGCGGAACTGGAATTACTGGAACTGCGGCGCAGTGAATTGCGGCGTTTTCATACCGAACTTAAAAGTATTGAATCGGAAATCAGCAACGGTTCCTGCGGTGTCGATATTGAAACGCTGCGTCGGCGTTATTCGGAAGCGATTGGACGCGGGAGTGTTTTTGTTGGAAATGAGCGTCGTTCCGGTGGCGCTGGAGAAATTTCCGGTTCGCGTTGGCTGGACGCTCTGCCGTTGATATCGGGTATGTTTCTGGCGTCGGTGTTGATTGTGCTGGCGTTGATATTTATTTTTCTTTAATCTAAATCAAGGATTTGAAAATGAACAAGATTGTCTTCTCCGGTATTATGCCGGCTTTGTTGACTCCGTTTGATCGCGAAGGGAGGATCAAGCGCGAGACGGTGAAGAAGCTGGTGGACTGGCAGCTTTCCGCCGGCGCGGTTGGATTCTACGTTTGCGGCGGTACCGGAGAAGGGGTGATGCTCTCGACCAAGCAGCGCATGGAGATGCTCGAGTGCGCGCTGGAAGCGAATGCTGGTCGCGGCAAGATTATTGTTCATACCGGGGCGATCAATCCGGACGATGCGTTTGAACTTACGCGCCATGCCACCCGGGTCGGAGCCGACGGAGTGAGTTCGGTGCCTCCGGATTTTTATTTCAGTTATTCTGCGGCTGAAATCATCGATTTCTACACCCGGCTGGCCGGAAACACCACGCTGCCGCTTCTCGCCTATGCGACCGGCAAGACCGCTTCGCTGGATATGTACGGCATTACTTCCGAATTGATGAAACTTGACAATGTGATCGGGGTGAAGGACACCCGGGCCAACTACTACCAGATGTGGCGTCTCAAGCAGATCAACGGCGGCAACATCAACGTGATCAACGGGCCGGACGAGTCGTTGATCTGCGGTCTCACGATGGGAGCGGACGGTGGTATCGGTTCGACTTACAACGTGATGCCGGAGAAGTATGTCGAACTCTACCGGCGGTTCCGTGCCGGCGACCTCAATGGGGCGCTGGAGATGCAGAGTGAAATCAACCGGATCATCGGAGTACTGCTCAAACATTCAGGCGGGAACGTGATCCGTACGGTAAAATGTTCACTGGAGCTGAGCGGCTGGGATATGGGGCTTGCCGCATATCCCGCCAGTGCGCTCAGTGACGCGGAAAAGGCCGCCTTCAAGGCGGATATGATCGCCGCCGGTTACAAATATTGATCGCTTCCGACGATTTTTGCGGACGGGAGTTATGCGCGGCGCTGACGAAGTGGTGTCCGGGGCGGTGGTCGTCGTCGGCTCTGAACTTACGGAACTCGGCAATTCGGAGGTACGATTGTCCTTCCGGGCCGGAGTTCCGGTCGGATTGAGCTTTGCCGGTGTTCCGGCTGTGGAGATCGCCGCTGAAGTTCCTGATGAACTTTTTCATCTGAAGTTGCGGGCAATCGATGCGCCGCAAACCACCAATTACGGTCTTCCCGGTGTGCAGTCCGGCGGCGTTGATGTCGGTGTCGGATGTTTCTTCCCGCTGGACGGCTGCGAATGCCGTTATCGGGGAGGACGACGGTTTGAGTCGGCGGATACGGTTCGGCTGGAGAGCGATTTTGAACAGGGCGATGCTGAGTTCACGCTCGGCTGTACGTTGCGCGGACTGCGGGTCGAATTTGATCTCGAATTGCGGTGGCGCGGCGCTCCGGCGTATCTGTATGAACTGGGATTCCGGCTGCCGGCATTGCGTTTCGGCGCTTCTCCCGCCGACAATCTGGTTGAACTCTACGATATTCGCAACCACTCCTGCGCTTTGCGGGTGCCGCTCGATCGGGAGATGCTGGTTCTGCCGGGGATCGATCGGATTCCCGACCGGGCGCATCGGCTGACTGCGATGGATAATGACACCCATCATGAGGTGTCGTTTCTGCTCTCCTGTGGTGAAGCGCATCTTTTCGGCTGGGGATTCTCGCCGGACGGCGAGGCGTTGTGTTACAACTTTTCCACGTCATCGCGCGGACTCTCCTTTGCGCCGGTATGGTGGAGTTGCGATCGTCTGGAAGCCGGGCGCCGGGTTGCCGCGGGGAAATTCGTATTGACCGCAATCCGCGGTGATCACCGTGAAATGCGGCGCCGGGTGGCGGCCATCAAGCGCGAATATGGCTGGACGGTGCCGCATCGGGAGATCGAACCCCGTTATGGTGCTCTCTATCAGATTCATGGATTTGTTGCCGATGGGGGTACTTTTTCCGAACGGATGGCGGAACTTCCGGAACTGAAAAAACTCGGAGTTTCGGTGATCTACCTGCCGCCGTTGTCCGGGCCGGAGGCATATCTGAACAATCATCCGGCGGAACTTGCACCTGGTTATGGTTCAGAGTCGGAACTGCGTGCTTATGTTGGTGCCGCGCATCGGCTGGGGATGCTGGTGATTGCCGACATGATAGCGCACCACTTGTTTACGCTGAGCGGAATCTGGCGGGAGCATCCGGAATTTCTGCGGCATGACGAGCATGGAAATCCGTTGAGTTATTCGATCGGTTCAATGTTGACGGCAACGCAGCATCCCGGTTACCGCCGTTTTTACCTTGATTGCTGCCGTTCGTTGATTGAACGCTTTGATCTGGATGGTTTCCGATTTGACGTCGCAGGGTTCCAGTTGCCGGACTGGAATGAGGATAAGGAGGGCGGCGATCGCCGTCCGGGGATGAACATTCTGGCGCAGAGCGGATTGTTGCATTATCTTCATGCGGAACTCTCCCGGATCAAACCGGTGATTTTCCTTGAGGAGGGGCTCGGAGTGACCGGTTTGCGCTATGTCAGTCATGGAATCCTCAATTTTCTGCGGCAGTTGAAGTTCGGGGTTTCGGAGGAGGTTACTGCCAAGCTGCTGCGGCGTCTCCGGATGGTGATCGACGACGCGGTGCTCAAGGAACGCCCCAATGTGATCACCGCCTGGCACAGCAAGATTCACGACACCGCGCTGCTGCAGGGCTTCGGGCGCAACCAGCGGGGAATCGATCTGGCCTGGACGTTTCTGTGTTGTACCGGGTCCGGTCTACCGTTTCTGTCCGAAGGGTCGGAGGCCGGTATCCGGCGTGAGATTGCGGCACTGATGAGATTTCGCCGGGAACTTCCGGAGTTTGGAATCGGAGAAATCGTCTTTGACGGTGTGGAAAGCAGTGTTCCAACCGTGTTTAGCTTTCTGCGCCGGCTTGGTGAACGGTTGGTATTGGTGGCGATAAATTTTTCTGCGCGCCCGGTTTCGGTCCGGTTGAGCTTGGATTTTGTACCGGATGGCTTTAAGCTGCTTTTTGCCTCACGGGGGGCGCGGTTGTTGAAACCGGGAAATGATTGGTGCGAGGTTGAACTTGGTGGTTACGGCTGTCTGGTGATGAAGCTGGATGGTGGGGAGGCGCCGCCGTCGTTTTCCGCCGGTGAGGAAGAGGTGCCGTTACGGCTGCCGCTGGAGGAAGCAACGAGCCGGGTTGTGGTCGAGGATGTGCCGGCGCCCCGTTTCTCCGGGATGGCGGCGGGTGGCGAACTCGACGAGGGCAGCTTTTCAAAAAATTCCCGGAGCGTCGCGGCGATTGCGGCTGCCGAACCACCGCAGGGCTGGGAACAATCCGGCTTTGATGATCGGGATTGGCTGCAGGCGTGGGCTCCCGCGACCCGGACGTCGTTCATTCCGGTTGCCGGGGCGGGGTCGGCGCGTTTTATTGAAGATATTTCTCCTTACGAGATCAACGCGTTGTGGGGGCGTTCGCCGCGGCTTCGTGAAGGTTTGGCGCTTTTCCGCCGCACTTTCCTTCTGTCCGCCGAACCGGAGCAGGTACGGTTGCGGATCGGTTCTCCGGCGTTTTATGATTTTGATCTTGCCGTGGCTTCCGGCGGAATTACTCCGGAACTCGCTTCCCGCTCCAATCGGCTCCGGGTTTATGTGAACGGCATGGAGGTGGTCGCCGGGGAGGCACGCCGTTTCGACGAACCGCTGACGGTGGATCCGGCGCTTTTCCGGACGGGGGAGAATCTGCTGGCGGTCGCAGTCGAACGCGGCAACGGCAATCACGGCTTTATCGCGCGACTCGAGATTGGCG
>CAKUKT010000125.1 GCA_934663655.1 uncultured Victivallaceae bacterium | reverse complement strand
CTAATTTATATATATGGCAGACGACGCGGAAAAACAACTCGCGGTGCTTCAGGAAATCAGTTCGGTTGTCGTACACGAACGCAATATCGGCAAACTGCTCGATCTGGTACTGGATATACTCAACCGCAAAATGGGCATGCTGCGCGGTGTATTCACCCTGCGGCAGGGAAATGTTTTCGAACTGGAGGCATCGCTCGGCCTCGACGACGCCGCCCGGAAGCGCGCGCGTTATCATCTCGGAGAAGGCATCACCGGCCGCGTCGCCGAAACCGGCAAGCCGGAGGTGGTGCCGGATATTTCCATCGACAAGCGTTTTCTCAATCTGACCCGGAGCCACCATGCCGGAGAACATATCGCGTTTCTCTGCGTACCGGTCGTCCGTCTCGACAAGGTGATCGGCACCCTGAGCATGGAGCGCCCTTCGCCGAAAATCGCCTCCGAACTCGATAACGACCTCCGGCTGCTGGAAATCATCGGCAATCTGACCGCCGAAGCGGTCGAGGCGCGCCGTGAAGAGCGCGAAGAACGCGAAATGCTGATCGACGAAAACCGGCGGCTGCGGCAGGCGCTCCACAGTGACGGCAATCCCGGTGAACTGATCGGCAACTGCCGAACCATGCAGCAGATCTATGAATTGATCCGCCAAGTCGCACCCAGTGACGCCACCGTACTGATCCGGGGCAGTTCCGGCACCGGCAAGGAGCTGGTCGCTTCGGCGATCCGCAAACTCAGCCCCCGCGCCGACAAACCGTTCGTAACCCTGAACTGCGCCGCGCTTCCGGAAAATCTGGTTGAGAGCGAACTTTTCGGCCATGAGCGGGGAGCCTTCACCGGCGCGGTCGCCCGGCGGATCGGCCGCGCCGAAGCCGCCGACGGCGGAACCCTCTTTCTCGACGAAATCGGCGACCTTTCGCTGCCGGTTCAGGTGAAGCTGCTGCGCTTCATCCAGGAACGGACTTTTTCGCGCATCGGCAGCAACGATGAACTTCACTCCGATGTCCGGCTGCTGGCAGCGACCAGCCGCAACCTCGAGGAACTGATGAGCCAGGGAAAATTCCGCGAAGACCTCTATTACCGGCTCAACATTTTCCAGATTACGCTTCCCGACCTCCGGCAGCGGCGCTGTGATATCGTGCTGCTTGCCGAACACTTCATCGCCAAACACAATCTCAAATACCGCAAAAACGTCAAACGCCTCTCCACCCCGGCAATCAATATGATGATGTCCTACCACTGGCCGGGCAATGTGCGCGAACTGGAAAACTGCATCGAACACGCTGTTCTTACCGCCACCGACGACTGCATCCACAGCTACAACCTGCCGCCGTCGCTCCAGACCGGAGAGGCCTCGGGAACCGAACTGCTCTCCGGCGGACGCGGCTCCTTCAATACGATGGTCGATTCGTTCGAACGCGAACTCATCGTCGAAGCGCTCAAAAAGAACAACGGCAACATGTCCGCCGCCGCCCGGGATCTGGAGTTGTCGCCCCGGATGATCCACTATAAGATCAAACAGTTCGGCATCACCCCCGCCTGGTACCGGGCCAACGGCTGAACACGACCATGGAAAACCGGGAAATAACGCTGGTGGTACCGTGCCGCAACGAAGCGGCACGACTGAAGCTCGACGAATGGCGGTCTGGCCTCGAAGCCGATCCCCGGCTGCGCCTGCTCTTCGTCGACGACGGCAGCACCGATGCGACCTGGGAAATCCTCCAGAGCGCCGCCGCTCATCCCCGAATCGAAGTTCTCAAACTTGACCGCAATTACGGCAAGGCCGAGGCGGTGCGCCGGGGAATGCTCGCGGAATTGCAGCACAACCGCTCCCGATGGATCGGCTTCTGGGACGCCGACCTGGCCACCGGACTTGATGAACTGGAGAACTTCCGCCGACATCTCACCCCCGGATGCTGGATCGTCATGGGCAGTCGTTTCCGCCATCTCGGCAACGATATTCGCCGTCGTCCGACCCGGCACCTGCTCGGCCGGATCTTCGCCACGCTGGTAAGCTGGAAGCTGCGCCTTGCGGTTTACGATACCCAGTGCGGCGCCAAGGTGTTCGACCGGGAGATGGTCGGCGAAGTGTTCGCGGAACCCTTCGCAAGCCGCTGGTTCTTCGATGTGGAGATACTGCTGCGGCTGTGTCGGCTCCACGGGCGCAGAAGCGTGCGCCGACATGTGATCGAACTGCCGCTGCAACGCTGGCGGGATGTTCCCGGATCGACGCTGCGGCTGACGGATTGCTTCTTCGATCTCATCCGGGTGCTGAAGTTGTAAAAGCACTGCCGGTTTTGTTTTCAGGTCAGCAGGAAATGGACATTCGCGAATACGATTTCGACCGCCCCGCCGCCGCCCGCCACTTCTGGGAACAGGCGAAACTCGCCTTTGTGCTTGCGATGCTCGCACCGGAACTCCCCAACGCCACCCGGCTGCTCGATCCCGGCTGCGGCGACGCCTTCATCGGCCGGGAACTCTGTCGAACCGGCTTCCGCGGCCAATATCTCGGCATCGATCCAGCCATGACGGAGGAACACGCCGCCGCGCTGCGCCGCGCCTTTCCGGAAACCGTCACCGCCGACTTCGCGCCGTCGCTGGAATCCCTTCCCGACGCCCCGCCCGCCGATCTGGTCATCATGCTCGATCTGCTCGAACATATCGAAAACGAGGATGATTTTCTCACCGAACTTTTTCAAAGAACCGCTCCCGGCGCCCCGGTGCTGGTGACGGTTCCGGCGTTTCCCGGCCTTTACACCGAACATGACCGGGTACTCGGACACTTCCGGCGTTACCGGAGGAAACCGCTGGCCGCGCTACTGAACCGCAACGGGTTTGAAGTGATCGCCGACGGCTATTTCTTCTTTTCGCTGTTGCCGGTCAGATGGCTGGAGAAAACCGTCGGCAAATTCGTCCGCTCTTCCCGGCGCGGGGCCGCGCTGCTGCCGCCACCGGAACGTTACGGCATCTTCAACCGTTTTTTCGCCGCATGGTTGCGCTGCGATCTGTGGTTCGGCGCGGCGGCACGGCGGATCGGCATTCAGCTGCCGGGACTCTCCTGCTTCGCGCTCTGCCGCAGATCGACGCCGGCGGCCGAACGCAGGAACTCCTCCAGCACCGCCCCGTCGCCGATATAAAACCGGGTCGTCGACTCCAGCCGGGACGCTCCGAGCGTACCGTCCGCCGCCACCCCCATCGGCGCGATCGTTTCAAGTTCATGGAAATCGGTTTCGGACGCACCGTTGAAGATGCTGAACATATCCGCGGCCGAATAGACACCACGCGGCTGGTCATTATCCGCAATATTGATGTATCGCCCGTCGGTGCGCGAAGGAGTGAACCGCATGCTGAGCACGCCGCGCCCGCGGTCCAGCGAACCGATAAATTCCGGAGCGCAGGCGGCGGAGACGCCGATCTGCAGACGTTTTTCTCCGCCGAGTTCGAAGCGAAATACCCGACCTGAACAGCTGATCCGTGTGGACGGATCCCCGTAGAAATCATCGTTGATGCAACCCGCCGCCGAACCGGCGCAACGCCCGAAGGCGATGATATTTTCCGCCCCCGGAAACTGTTCGAGCGACCAGGCCGCCAGCACCGCCGCATCAAGCGGAATACCTGGTTCCGGAATCAATTCATCAATCGAATGATAACCGCACCAGGAGAGTTCGGGCGGCAACGTCCAGCCGACGTCGTCCGAAGCGATGGCGGAAACCTCCCGCCGGAACAGCACCCGGAAATGTTTTCCCCGCCGGTTCTCCAATTCAATTTCCTTGGACACGACAATCCGCCCCGGCTCCTCAAGCAGCGTACCGGTCGGCACACAATTGATGGCCGGCAGCACCCGCCACTCCCCGGCAGGAGGGTAGTTGAAGGCGAAATTCCCGCCTTCCGGTGCCGGCCACAACGAGTTGCCGCCGAGGTTGTTGAAATTCTCCGGATCGGGAGCTGCCGCAAGTTCGGCATCGAAGCGGTGCAGCAGCCTGCCAGCGACGGCGGCGAATATCCGCCCCTGAAAACGGTTGGAGACCATCACGGTTCCGGCTCCGGAAGCAATGGACAGAATTTCCGGATCAAGTTCGCGCAACACTCTTTCTGACATCTTCCCTCCCCCCGGCCGGCCCGAATCCGGACACCGGAATGTATTTTTTTTCGTCACTTGTCAACTCTGGCCAACGCCGCCATCGCGTCGATGATCCGGCCGATCTCCTCCGGCGGCGTGATGAACGGCGGCATTGTGTAAAGCCAGGAACCGAACGGCCGCAGCCATACCCCCGACTCCAGCGCTGCCGCATGCACACGTTCCGGAGTCGGCATCCGGCGCAGTTCGAGCACTCCGACCGCCCCGAGCACCCGCACATCCGCGACATTATCCTCGGTGCGCAGCGCGCCGAGACCGCTCCGGAGTGCGCTTTCAATCTCCCGCACCCGAAGCCGCCAGTCGTATTCGTCGAAAAGTTCCAGCGATGCACATCCGGCGGCGCACGCCAGCGGATTGGCCATAAAGGTCGGACCGTGCATCAATATTCCGGGGTCGCCGTCGGAAACCCGTTCCGCCACCGCCTCGGAAGAGATCACCGCCGCCAGCGGCAGCGCACCGCCGGTCAGCCCTTTGCCGATACAGACAATATCGGCGACCACTTCCGCATATTCGGCAGCAAAGAAACGGCCCAGCCGCCCGAATCCGGTTGCGACCTCGTCAAGAATCAGCAGAATACCCCGTTCGGTACAGGCGCGGCGCAGTTCCCGGAGATATTGCGGATGATAGAAGCGCATCCCGTTGGCCCCCTGAAAGATCGGCTCAATGATCACTGCGGCGGTTTCCCGGGCGTGTTCGTCCAGCAACCGCTCCATCGCCGCAAAATCCTCCGGGTCCCATTCGTCACCGAAACGGCATTCCGGACGGGGCGCGAAGAAATTCTCCGCCGTCATCCCCGAAAACATCCGATGCATCCCGCCGGGATCGCTGACCGACATCGCCGCAAAGGTATCGCCGTGATAACCACCGCGCACGGTGGCGAAACGCCGCCGTTCGGGAAATCCCGCCGCCTGCTGATACTCAATCGCCAGTTTGAGCGCGCATTCGACCGCCACCGAACCCGAATCAACGAAAAAGAGTTTTTTCAGCCCCGGCGGCGTACGCCGGTTCACCTGTTCGGCCAGCCGGATCGCCGGTTCGTGGGTGAACCCGGCGAACATCACCTGCGTCAGACTCTCGGCCTGACGGCGGATCATCTCCACAATGTGGGGATGGTTGTGACCGTGACACATACACCACCAGCTCGAAACTCCGTCGATCAGTGTCTTGCCCTCGGAGATCCGGATTCGCGTCCCCGCGGCGCCGGAAGCGAAAAAAACCGGCGGCGGATTGGTGGCCGAGGCGTAGGGATGCCAGAGCACTTTGCGGTCGCGCTCCAAATTACGATGCAATTTGTAATCGCTCATAACCATTTTCTTCCTGAAAGATTCCCGAGTTCCGTCCATGCCGAAAATCGCGGAAAAATCACTTGTCACCTTCCCTCCGGGGACGATTTTATCCAGCCGAACCAGCGCCGGCGGGTAGCCATGACGCTCCAGTGCCCGGATAATCATTCGCGGAGTATCCCGGTCGATCACCGGATCCGCTTCATCACAGTAATTGTACACCACCCCGGCCACGCGCATATTCCGCGCCGCGGCCGCCTCAATCGAGAGAATCGTGTGGTTGAGACTGCCGAGCCGGCCGGAACTGACCAGAATCAGCGGCCAGGAACGCGCCGCGGCGAAATCGATCGTCAGCTCCTCTCCGGAAAGCGGTACCGCCAGGCCGCCGGCGCCCTCGACCAGCACCGGAGAATATTTTTTCAACAGGGTTTCCAACGCGGCATCCACTGCGGAGGGTTCGAACTTTCTTGATTCAAGTTCAGCGGCGAGATGAGGAGAGGATGGAAACTTGAAAATCTGCGGCGCCGTGATCAATTCGCGATCCTCCGCCGTCGGTTCCACTCCCATGATCGTCCGGTGCAATGCGATATCCTCGGAGAACCCCTCGTTTCCGGTCTGCACCAGTTTAAGCGTCGTCACCGCCACGCCCCGTTCCCGGAGGAAACGCGCCATCGCACCGGTGGCGAAGCTCTTGCCCACCCCGGTATCAATGCCGCTGACGAAATAGATTTTTTCCATGATTGACTTCATTCCTTTTTTCCGGCGATCACCAGTAACGGACGGTAGGTGAGCGTCACCGAACCATCCGACCGACCGAAACGCCGGAGATATTCCCGGCAAAACGTTTCCAGCGTTCTCCGGTTCCAGCGCGGAGCCGGAGCTACTCCGGTAACCCCGGTGCGTTTCAAATGGCGCAGCGCCGCCAGCGGATCGGGGAAACCCAATGTCCGGACATATTCCTCAACGTCAAGCGTCCGGAAGTGGCGGTCAACGATCTCCCGGCAACCGGCCGCCGAACGCGTCGGCAAACCGCGACCGGTCAGTTCGAAAATCTCCCGGAGATTGCCCGGGACAAAAGTCGAAAAGGCGATCACTCCGCCGGGGGCCAGCGCACATTCCAGACGAGCCAGCGCCGAGTCGGGATCTGTGAACCACTGAAACACCGCGTTGGCTACGATCAGATCATATTCACAACCGGTGAAGTCGAACTTCTCGGCATCGCCGACAATGAACTCCGCACGGGGACGGCGGCAGTGAAATACCTTCCATTCCGGTACCAGTTCCAGCAGCGTCAGTCGCTCAAATCGCAGGCACCGCTCCAGTCGGCCGGTCAATGTGCCATCCCCGGGGCCGATCTCCAGCACCGACGGAAATTCCCGGCGACCACCGGCGGTAACCATCGCCAACAGCCGGTCGGCCATTTCCGCCTGAACCGAAGCCGCTTCCGAATAGGTGCCGACCCCCCGGGCAAAACGCACTTTCAGCAAATCTTTATCAATCACCCCCAACACCATCGCCTCCCCACCGGAACTGCGGTGCAAACAATGGATAATGAGGCATATCACAGGTCACAATCCGGGTTGCCGGATATTGCCGCCAGCTCCGGAGCTGCGATTCCGCCGGAAAAATCCGGTCAGCCGTGCCGACAACGGCTGCGGAGTAGAGATTACAGATTGTCGGCACCCGGGCAATGCGTTCGGCCAGAGCCGCCAGTTCCGCCTGCTGATCGCCGGGGGTGCGCTCGACGACAGGAAGCCGGTCCATCGCCGAACGGCTGCCGGCCAGCCGCTGCAGAAAACGCTCCCGGGCCCGTTCCACTCCCCAGTTGTCGA
>CAKUKT010000124.1 GCA_934663655.1 uncultured Victivallaceae bacterium | reverse complement strand
GCTTGATTTCGTGCGCTACGAACTCGACGGCAAACGGATTCGGGCGCCGCGACCGGAACCGCCGCAAAAGATGGAGCACTATAGCTACTTCCACACCGACAGTGAATCCGGATTCAAGACCTTTGATGAATACAGTGAATGGTACCGCGCTGCTGGTCATCTTAAAAACGGTGCTGCGAAAGTGGTTCTGCTCTCCGGCAACGGCGGTGGGGATTTTGCGGCGTTGATCCGGGCGCTGGAAGGGAAGGGACTTGATGTGATTCCGGTCCGGGGGATGTGGCCGGATGGCGATGAAATGGATAAAATAGATCCCGATGTGGTCATCTACCAGCCGCACGGGCGGCTCGGCGAACGGGCAACTGAATATCTGAAACAGCACAATGTGCCGCTGCTCTGTCCGATCAAAGTGAACCAGCCTTATGAGGAGTACCTTCGGGATCAGCAGGGGATGACCGGCGGAATGCTCAGCCAGAGCATCACCATGCCGGAACTTGACGGCGGGACGGTTCCGTTTGTGCTTTCGGCGCTCTACCGCAATGAACGCGGATTGCTGGAGTTCCGCGCGATTCCGGACCGGTTGGAACGTTTCGCCCGGCTGGTCGAGAAAATCACCGCTCTGAAACGCAAGCCCAATGCCGAAAAGAAGATCGCCATGATCTATTATGGTTCAATCTCTCAGGAAGCCGCCACCGCCGGGCTGGGAACCAGTCAGTCAATTTTAAATATTCTCAGGCGGCTCAAGTCCGAGGGGTACAATGTCGGCGAACTTCCGGAAAACCTTGAGGAGTTCGACCGTGAACTCAAGGAGAACAACGCGATTTTCGGCAATCATTTCAACGGAAAAAGCTCCGATGAGGTGACCAGCATCGTGAAAACCGTCACCATCACTCCGCAGGAATACGCGCAGTGGGTCAAGAAAAGCATGCCTGACGATCTCTATGCCGATGTCGTCGAACGCTACGGAGAATTTCCCGGTCGCAGCTTCCGGAACGAAAACGGAGAGATGGCCATCGGCTGCATCCGTTTCGGCAATGTCATCCTGATGCCGCAGAGCCTGCCGGGCGAGGGCGAGGATCAGAACAAGCTTGTCCACGGGGTAAAGATGTCACCGCCCCACACCTACATTGCGACATATCTTTATCTGCGTCATGGCTTCGAAGCCGACGCGCTGATCCACATCGGCACCCACGGCAGTCTGGAATTTACCCCGTGGAAACAGGTCGCCCTCTCCAGTTACGACTGGCCGGATGTGCTGATCGGCGAAATTCCGCACTACTATCTCTATATCATCAACAACATCGGGGAGGCGCAGATCGCCAAGCGCCGCAGTTACGCCACCATGGTCAGCCATTTGACGCCCCCCTTCATGAATTCCGAAGCCTACGGGCCGATCGCGGATATCCTGGAAAAACTGCACTATTTTGAAACTGCGGACAATCCGCTGCTCAAAGCGGAGTACGGCAAAGCGATCATTGAAGCGGTGAAAGCGGAAAAGATCGACCGGGATCTGAAACTTACCGACCGGCTGGAGAAGGGAGAACTGGTTCATGAGGATATGGTGAAAATTCAGGAATATCTGCATGAAATCAGTGACGCCAGAGTCGCGCGCGGAATTTATATCATCGGTCGTAACTATACCCCGGAGGAAGCTGCGGAAACCGCCCGGCTGATGAGTGTCGATGCGATTGCCAACGCGCAGTTTGAACGTGACCTTGAGGCGAACAAGGTAACTTCGGCGCAACGTGATGACCGGAGCTTTTTCCGCCGGGAATATCTGCTGCCGGCACATGAACTGGCCCGAGCAATACTTGCCAATCCGGAGAAATGGCGGGAGAAATCCGCCGCCGGGGCGGCGCATCCCTCGATGGCGGAACCGGGGGCGGACAGCGAGGAGTTGCGGCAGATAATTGAAAGCGGCAGACTGCCGGATGGAAGAGCCGTACCTCCGGCGATGGCGGCGGCGCTCAATTCCCGGCGGGCGGGCGGAGCAACCGGTCCGGCGGTTCCGGAGCCGACTCCGGAGGAGATGGTATTGCGTTCCTACGATAATCTGCTGGAATCAACCGGGGCGGAACTGGACGCGCTCGTCGATGCATTCAATGGCGGCTATCTGTCCGCCACGTCGGGTGGGGATCCGGTCCTCAATCCGGCAGTAGTACCGACCGGAAAGAATCTCTATGGAATCGATCCGGAACGAACTCCGACACGGGAAAGTTTCGCAGTGGGAAAAAAGCTGGCCGGAGAATTGATTAAAGCTCAACTTGAAGCTACCGGCAGATATCCGCGCAAGGTTGGATTTTCGCTCTGGGGCGGCGAGTTCATCCGCACCCAGGGGGTGAATATCGCTCAGATTTTCTATCTGCTCGGAGTAGAACCAATCTGGGACTCCCGCAACCGGGTACAGGATGTGCGCCTGATTCCGATGAGTGAATTGAAACGACCGCGAATCGATGTGGTGATACAGACCTCCGGACAGTTCCGCGGGGCGGCGACCAGCCGTATGCGTTTGATCGACAAGGCGGTGCGCCTGGCGGCAATGGATGAGGCGGAGGGGGAATTTGAGAATTTTGTGCGCTTGGGATCACTGGAGATCACCAGGGCGCTGATCGCTTCGGGAATGATGCCTCAGGAGGCGAAAGCATTGAGCGACAGCCGCATTTTCGGCGGCAACAACGGCAGTTTCGGCACCGGAATCACCGGAATGGCACAGCGCAGCGGCCAGTGGGATGAACCGGCGGCAGTGGCGGAAACCTACCTGTACAACATGAGTACGATTTACACCGAAGGCAACTGGGGGCGTCACATTCCCGGAATGTTCTCGGCCGCCGTCAAGAACACCGACGCGGTGATTCAGTCGCGTTCGTCCAACAGCTGGGGACCGCTGAGTTTGGACCATGTTTATGAATTTACCGGCGGGTTGAGTCTGGCGGCACGTCATATCAATGGGACGGATCCCCAGGCCTATTTCAACGATCTGCGCACTCCGGGACGGGCGGTGGTTCAGGAGGCCGGCGAGGCGGCGATGTCGGAGGCCCGCAGTACGGTACTCAACCCGAAGTTCATCCGGGAGATGATGAAGGAGGGGGCCGCCACCACCGGGAGTTTCGCCGAGGTTTTCCGCAACACGTTCGGCTGGGAGGTGATGAAACCGGACCTGCTCGAAGATTATCTGTGGGAAGAGTACAAAGAGGTCTATATCGATGACAAGCTCGATCTGGGCATTCAGGGATACTTTGAGAAATTCAATCCGACTGCGCTGCAGGAAATGACCGGCGTCATGCTGGAAGCTGTTCGCAAGAACTACTGGAAAGCTGATCCTGCAACGGTACGTCAGATTGCCGCCACCCATGCTGAACTGATGAAAAAGTTCGATCTTCCACCGCTGCCCAACGAAAAACTGCAGGAGATGATCGGGGAAAACCTGACCGATCCGGAGTTGAAACAGGCATTCATGCGCCAGATCGAGAAGGCCTTGAATGTCCGCCGGGAACAGGCCGAAAAGCAACAGAAGATCGATGAAATGCTTTCCGGGCAGAAATTACGGGAACAGGTCGATGATTCAACTTCGGCCGGAGATTCCCGAATGGCGATGAAGATTATTGTGGTGATAATTCTCATCGGGCTGGGGGCGGTAATTGCTGGAAATTTCCGTCACCGGCGGAGAGCATAGCCAATGCCGGGTAGTGCCGATTGCATTTTCGATGACCGTCACCGGTGAACCGGGGGCCGGACGAGGGAATTAACTGATCCTGCATCCGGGAAATCCCCGGTTTTCACGGGAGAGAGGTGACCGGACGGATGGCGGAAAAGCAGGCATGGAAGAGAGGACAAAGCGGCGTTGGGCAGCGGAGAAAGTTCGTTTTCTGCCGGAAAAATGCACATAAAAACAGAGGGGCCGAAACCGCCCCTCTGTAAAAAACGCCTGTCGTCAGTTAAAACAGATCGACAAAATCAGTGAGTTCCACCGGCATCACCACCACCACCGGATCGGGATCATTTTCGCCGAGGCTCATGATGTCAATCGTGATTTCGCCGGATTTCCCGTTGCTGGTGGTTGCCTTACCGATCCATCGGGTCGGGCTGACCTTCTTTACGATGGTAACGGAGGTACACGACGGCGCATCGGAACCATCGGTGGCCAGAAATTCGGTCATACTGATTTTCGCATTTTTACAAATGATTTCATCGTATGATGCCTTGCTGACGGCCGGCTGCGCAGCGGGGGTTTCAATCGTTGCCGACTGGAAATCCGGATCCGAAGTGTAGTCGCTGGTATCATAAACCGGGAAATCATTCACGTAGAAAACCGGAACCGGCTGATCAAAACTCACAACCCAGAATCCGAGCGTAATAATTGCAAGCGGGATCGATATCCATTTCAGTGGTGAATCAAGCCGGATCTCCTTGCGCTTGAACATGTACCAGGGGTAGACAATCGGATAGAAGAAAAATGCTCCAAGTGCCCACAACAACGGATTTCCGATCTCTTTGATCTTGCGATTGCGGTAGGACTCTATTCCGATGAACAACGCAAATATGATTACAAAAAGGCTGATTCCCGACCAGAACCGGAAATCTTCAATGCTTGCCCAGGAACACAGGATGATGATAATGGGAAGCGCTATCAGCGAAAAGCCCATATTCACCGGCTTGATATCGGTTCTTGCCGCCGCTTCCATCGGTCTGCCGCAATTTGGACAGCTGGTCGCGTAAATTGAAATTTCTTTGCCGCAATCCGGACATGCCTGCATCGTCGCCTGCAGTGGCGCGCCGCAATTCGGACAACTGGTCGCCCTCGCCGAGACATCTTTCCCGCAATCCGGGCATTTTTTCATCACGCCAGTCGAACTTTCCTGAGCTTGTTCTTTATCTTCCATGTTATTTTACCTGAGATTTATTTTGCTTTTTCGTTATTCTGGAAAAGATATCCAGATTCAGACCATATAATTTCAGAATTGCCGCACTGATTCAAAACTGATTCAAATCCCGTTTTGAATGTATCCGGCATCGATTGCGATTTTCAGCAACTGCCAGGGCAGGCGCGTCACGTTCATCTGCGGAAGAGCCGCTCAAAACGGGATTCAGCATAATCACCTACTGATGGTCGCGATCCCACTGTGCCGCCATTTCCAGCTGCTTTTGTTGTTGAATCGTCAGCGGAATCCCCAGCGTATTTTCATAATAGCGCTTCAGTATATCTTCTGCGGAATTTTCGAAATTGGGGAATATAATGGCGTTTCCGTTGGCAAGAAGCATACAGGTATAACCGAAGTGGGCGCCGGGTCTATCCATGGCGATCACATCGCCCGCATCTCCGGGAGTGGAGAGGGTGATATATGAAATCGCGTCATTTCCAGAATCAGCCGGACACTTTGATACTAACGGCAAAAGGGAAGAGTTCACGATGAGATAATTCACCGGGTTTCTTATGAAGTCCGGGTCGGAAGATTTGTCATCAGTGATCGCCATTGCATATTCCAGGCCGATCTGTTTCAAGTTGGAAACGCAGCTCAAAAGTTGGGCGCTGCATTTTTTCTCTTTCAAGAACAGTGCGCCCGCTGCGATCGTGGTCAACAGGAAAATCACCGCCAGAATAGAGGCGACGATGGCAAAGACGCTTTTTTTACCGCTGCAGGTGTTTTTTTTCGCTTCGGGGGCGGCCGTCTCGGGACTGCCCAGGGCTTTGCCGCAATGAGGGCAGGTTGTCGCCCGCGGGGAAATATCCTTTCCGCACTCCGGGCACTGGGTCAGTGATGTTGCCGCATTGTTCTGCTGCGTGTTTTCCATGATCAGGTTTTCTCCTTGTTTTTTTGTACTCATCCCCGCTCATGAGGATGCTTTCTTTCTGGTATCGAACAAAAAAAACAATCCGGGCAACAGACAAGCCGCCGCCGGGATTCTCCCGCGGTTGAAAACAACATGCAATTGTAAAAGAGCAGGTGTCACCACAAACAACACCTCTAATATTATATCATAATCGGAGTGTTTTGTCAATGATTTTGAGGGCTGTTATCAGTATAATTCGTGGCTATTTTGTCAGTTCATTGAAGATTTTAAAACTGCACGTTTCTGAAAACGGTTCTTCGACGGGGGGGGGTATATCACCGGGGAGAGACCAGAAATAATAGTTCCACAGGTCGGCATAATATACTGAAATGGATTTCAACCGGAAAAATAGACTCCTTTTCTGATGGCGAAAGTTGCACGCTGAAGAGGGCGGGAAGAGAAGTGAGTGCGAAGGAATGACGAATGTTTCTCGTTTTTGTTCCTGCCGTTGTCATGCGACCACCGGGGGCGTTATTGACAAAATAAGATTATTGATGCTATATTTATTGCCGGTATATCCGGATGGATCAACCGGCTGATTCGGTTCAATTGCGACGTGTCGGAAGCGAGGAGTGAACTTGCACATAACGGGGGCAGGAATGGCGATGTCGTTTACCGGAAGAGCGAGGCGGCTGCTGGGGATATTGTCGGTGTCACTGCTGATGTGGCCGATCGGGCTCATCGCGTCCGGGGTTGAAATCCTTCCCTTTGAGTGTCAGGGGAAAACCAGCAAGACCAACGCACATCATATTTTCGGACACATCTCGATCGGTAGTAACAGCTGGAACTTCAAAGGATGGATCAACTTCGACGGACACTCCGTGCCGGTCGAATTGAACAAAAAGCCGAGATTCATTCTGCGCGTAAACGCCGGTACGATTCTGATATGCGACGATGCCCACTTCCCCAACGACGGATTTCAGCTGTATTGGTACGATGAGGGGGAAAACCGCTTTACCATCATCGGATCAGCGGCAACGGATTCCATCACCTTTGCAGACCTGTCGAATGAATTTTACGGTGTCGTAGCCTCAATGCTGCCGTCGCCGTTCACCGAGATGTTCGCCGCATGGCTCTGGCGGCAGTTGTTTTCGGCTGATCCGGAACGGGCACTGGAGATTCTTGCCGGATATGAACAGGAATTTGAGACAAACGGGCGCGGCGGTGAGTTTTTCCATCAATTATGGTGGGAATGGAATAAACTGATCAGAAGCGATGTTTCCCAGAAGGCGGAAGTTTCCGATTGCGTCCGGAAGAAAACTTTTACGGCCGTGGCGAGAGCGGTACGGGCAGTGCTTCGCTATCCGGAGGTTGACGGATCCAGCTCTTTGAGGGCGTTGTTTCTGTTTCTCGTGCGCCTGGATCCAGATCGCGCAGGGGAGTTCCTGACACAATTGCTCCGCGAATACCGGGGGCTGCCGCTGCCC
>CAKUKT010000123.1 GCA_934663655.1 uncultured Victivallaceae bacterium | reverse complement strand
CTCAACATCCTGTTTATCATTCATGCCGACCACGAACAAAATTGTTCCACTTCGGCCGTGCGCGTGATCGGCAGCGCCCAGGTCAACCTTTACGCGACGATTTCCGCCGGGATCTCCGCGCTCTCCGGACCGCTTCACGGCGGCGCCAACCAGGCGGTTATCGAAATGCTGCGCCTGATCGCCGAGGACGGTGACGTCGACAAATTCATCCGTATGGCCAAGGATCGCGACAACCCGTTCCGGCTGATGGGATTCGGACACCGCGTCTACAAAACCTACGACCCGCGGGCGAAGATCGTTCAGCAGGAGTGCGACCGCTACCTCTCCCATACCAAATACTCCGACCCGCTGCTGGATGTGGCGCGCCGGGTGGAGGAGGCAGCCCTTTCCGACAGCTACTTCATCGACCGGCATCTCTATCCCAACGTCGACTTCTACACCGGCATTCTTTACCGGGCGATGGGAATACCGGAAAATATGTTCACGGTGATGTTCGCATTGGCCAGGCTCCCCGGATGGGTCGCCCACTGGAAAGAGATGATCGGCGACTCCACCAAACTGGTGCGGCCGCGTCAAATCTACGTCGGCAAAACTCCCGACGACGTCGAATGCGATCTCGGGCTTCCGCGCCAGCCGCTCTCGCATGTGTGAGTAAAAGTTGTCATAACGCACCGCCTCGCGCGCGACCGGCAGTGTCCGCGGCGGCGGTGTTTTTTTTTACCGGCCGCCATTGTCGGTACTCCGGGCTCCGCAGGAAGCAACTGCTGATTACAGCCGACCGCTCCTCAAATTACCTCCGCCGGAGAGTGAACAAAAAAAAGCCGCTGCGGCACGGCACGCTTTCGCGTTTTATTCATCACCGCGCTGTTTAAGTTCCTTCAGGCGCCGCCGGATCGAGTCGGCGGCAAGCGCGGCGGAACTGAAAGCCCATTGCAGATTGTAGCCGCCGCATCGCCCGGTGACATCCAGAAATTCACCGGCAAAGAAAAGATTTTTCACCAGACGGCTTTCCATGGTTCGGGGATTGACTTCATCGAGCGCCACTCCGCCTTCGGCGGCCATCGCCCGATCCCAGGAATCGGACCCCCGGATCGTCAGCCGGACGGCGGTGAGTTCACTGATCAATTTTTCCCGCTCTCCGGAACTCAGCTTGGCGAGCGGCACATCCGGAACCTCCAGCCGCTGAACCAACCGGGAGGGGAAATATTCCTTCAACAGCCGGGGAAGCCGGACGGCCCCGGAAATCTCTCGCCGGGCGGCAAAGATCTCCCGCCAGCGCTGAGCTCCGAAATTATGCAGATCAATCGACACCGACACCACCTCCCCGGCGGCAAGACGACGATTTACCGCGCCCGCAAGATCCAACACCGCCGGTCCGGAAATACCATTCTGCGTAAAGAGCAATGCGCCGGAACCGGTGAGTTTTCTATCCAAAGTGACCAGCGCATCCTCGAGGGTTATTCCGGCAAGTTCACCCGGCCACTCCTCGACGGTGTGCAGTCCGGCCAGAGCCGGAACCGGCGGTACAATATGATGACCGGCCTGTTCAGCTAATGGCTCGGCGCTGCCGCGACCGCCCAGCGCGGGGCGTGCCCGCGAACCGGCGGCGATGAGCACCGCTTCAGCGTGAAATTCCCGATCCTCCGACGCCGCGCCCGCCACCCGGCCGTCACGGATCAACAGCCGGTTCACCGGGCACGAGGTATGAAGTTCATAACTGCCGTCGAGCAGCGCGGCGAGCAGATCACCGGCCCGTCCGCTCGCCGGGAAATAATGGAAGTCATCCACAACCTGAAATTGGATGCCGCGCGAACGAAAAAAAGCCAGTAATTTTTCCGGGGGAAAATTGCGCAGCGCCGGTGCGACGAAGCGGGATTTTTCCCCGAAACTCGCGATGAAATCCGCAACCGCAAGACGATTAGTCAGATTACACCTGCCGTTGCCGCTGGCGAGCAGTTTCATCCCCGGCCGCACCAGAAACTCGGCGACCGCCACCCGGCAGTCCGCACCCAGACGCGCGGCGGCGAAAAGCCCCGCCGCCCCGCCGCCGACAACCAGGACATCCGCGGTTGCATGCTCTTTCATCAGCGAAATCGAACAATCTTCTTCGTTCCGGATTCGCCGCATCTCCGGAGCTTAACCGCGTGATGCGACCTGCTCCTCGAACCGTCCAAATTCCAGATAGTTACGGTAAAGTTTCTCATAAGTGGCGACGCGTTCCGGATCCGGCTGATAGGTGCGGTCGTAACCGGCGCTCATCGTCCGCATCGCCGTCAGGGTGTCGGGATAAATCCCGGCGGCGACCGCAGCAAAGATCGCCGCCCCGAGCGCGCAGACCTGATCGCAGGAGGAAACCCGTACCGGCAGATTCAGCACATCCGCGGCAATCTGCATCACCAGCGGCGACTTGCGGCTGATGCCGCCGATCGCGGCGATGGAATTGATGGGAACACCGTTGCCGCGCAATCTTTCGACAATCGCCCGCAGCCCGAACACCGTCGCCTCCACCAGCGCCCGGAATACCGCCGGAGGAGTGGATCCCAGCGACAACCCGCGCACCGCTCCGCGCAGATAATCATTCACATCCGGACTGCGCCGGCCGTTGAACCAGTCGAGTGCCGCAATCCCATCGGCACCCGGCGCCACCTGCGCCGCCTCCGCTTCCAGCTTCGGAAGCGAGATTTCATTTCCGCCGTAGGAAAGGAAGCGCTTGAACCACGCGTAAACATCACCGAATGACGCCTGGCCAGCCTCGATTCCCTGGAACCCCGGTACCACCGAACCATCCACCTGGCCGCAGATGCCGCCGATACAACCGGTAGCGTTGTCGCCGATGGCGATATCACAGGTTGAAGTTCCGAAAACCGACACCATTTCACCGATGCCGACCCCCGCTCCGACCGCGCCGAAGTGTGCGTCAAAACCGGATCCTCCCACCACTACATCCTCCGGCAGCCCCAGACGCGCCGCCCATTCCGGAGTCAGCGTCCCCACCGGCTGGTCGGCGGTGGCGGTGGCTCCGAAAAGCCGCGAACGCCAGGAACCAAGCAGCGGATCGATGCTGACAAAAAACTCCTCCGGCGGCAAACCACCCCAGGAGGCGTGCCACATCGCCTTGTGCCCGGCGGCACAACGGTTCCGCACCAGCAGATCCGGACGGGTCCGGCCAACCAGTTCGCCGGTAATCCAGTCGCTGTGCTCAACCCAGCTCGCCGCCGCCTCCCGGACCGCCGGAGAAACCCGCAACACATAGAGCAGCTTGCTCCAGAACCATTCACAGGAGTAGATCTTCCCCTCATACTGTCGGTAATCGATACCATGTTTGCTCGCCCATTCCGCGGCTTTCTTATTGATCCAGTCAGCTTCCGCAGCGGAGGTGTGATCCTTCCACAAAAAGAACATCGCATCCGGATCATCGGCAAACTGCGGCAGCAGCGCCAGCGGGGTCCCGGATGCATCAACCGCGCCCGGAGTCGATCCGGTCGTATCGATCGCAATGCCGCCGACCGCCGAAGCGTCACCCCCCTTCAATACGCCGCGCACCACCGCTTCGATCCCCTCCAGATAATCGAGAGGGTGCTGGCGAAAACGGTTCGCGGCGGGATCGCAGTAGCGCCCCTCCCCCCACCGCCGGTAGGCGTGAACCGACGACGTCACAATTCTGCCGTCAATGCCGACCAACAGCGCCCGAACGCTGTCCGAACCGAAATCAATTCCGATTACCAGATTCTTTTTCATTGCCGTCACTCCTGCCATTGCGGATGTTCTTTCAACAACTTCGAGAGGGCGCTGGCGAGCTGATCCGGACAGCTCGTGCGCTTGCCGCCGCAGAGGATCCCCCGCAGCAGTTTCACAACTTCGCCGGGACGACGGCCGATCACCAGACGCGACACCGCCTGAAGTGATCCCGGACAACCTCCGATGAATTTCACCGCCGAAATCTCCCCGGCCCCGGAAATCTCCATTTCAATGGAATCACTGCAAACCTCCGGCGAGGTTCTGTAAACGTATTTCATACTTCAAATTCCTCCGTTACCCTCAACCGCACCGGCGGTTTCACCATCGCCGATCGCATCATTGGTTCGCTTGAGCAGCACACACTCCCGGCGACCGATTTTTCCCCGCGCAATCGCCTCCCAGTTGCAACGCAGAGATTCCGGAACCTCCTCCTCCCAGCGCTCTTCCCGGGCCAGCAGCAAAGTTCCGGGCGGAAGCGCGGCCATTTCCGGAAAATCCTTCTTCTTAAACGTCCGGGGAATGAAGATTCGGTCCCGCTCGACATGCAGCAGATACTTGTTGTCATCACCGTCCGGACCCAGTCCCCAGAAGTACAGCGGCTGCCCGGCCGGACGCAACTTTTCGCAGACCAGCGTAAACTCCCGCGAACTCACCGTCGCCTGATTCACCGCTTCCATCACAAACACCCGCATCACCACCACCAGCAGCACCAACGACGCCAGCTGGACCGCGCCCCCTCGCCCCCGACGACGCACATCGACCCAGAATGACACCGCCCCCGCCAGCAGCAGAAACAGCGGCAGCCACAACTCCAGACGGATTTCCGAACCGATCAGCTCGACCACCCGCCGGTCGCAAAGCACCAGAGCCGCGATCAGGTAAGCCGGCGGCGCCAGACAGACCAGCACCCCACCAATCCGGAAAATCCAGCGCCGGAGTACCGCCAACGCCGGGATTTGATCCGGATTCTCAATTGCCAGCGCCGCCAGCAGCGCTGCCGCCGGAATCACCGGAGCAATGTAACGCAAATGTTTGGTGCCGGGAATACTCATCCCCACCAGCACAATGAACATCCATCCATTGAGCAGTTGAAGTTCCCGACGCGCCGCATCCTCTCCGGCGAAGCGGAAGAACTCCCGCTTCCAGTAAAACAGATAGATCACCGTCACCACCAGCGCCAGCGGGTAGGTGAACGTAAACGAACCCACCGCATCGGCGAAATAATACCATACCGGCCTGGTGCTGCCGATCCGGTCGAATATCTGCATTTCCCAGAAATCCCGGTGAAACTCCGCGCCTCCCCAGGTGAAAGCGAACCAGGCCCACAAACCCAGAAAAAACAACATGATCGCCGCCGCCCCGAAACCGACGGCAAAAAAGGCCCGGAAACGACCGTAAATTGCCAGCGCGCTCAACACAACCGCAGTCGGAATCACCACCCCGATCGGGCCGCGGGCCAGAAATCCAACTGTGAAAAACAGCGGCAACCACCAGAGCAGTTTCCGGTTGCCCTCTTCTCCGTAACGGAAAACCACCCAGAACCCGAGCAGAGAAGCCAGCGCCGGAAAGAGGTCAATAGAGACAATTCTGCCGATGCTGACAAATTCATACGCTCCCAGCATCAGCAGGGCCGCACTTATTCCGTACTTTGGGGAACGCAGTCTGGCGCCGAGCATGCCGGTTGCCGCCACCAGCGCCGCACCGACGACCGCGCTGGGAAAAACGATCGTAAACCAGTTCACCGTGCCGAACAGACGACTGCTCAGGTACATCAACAGAGTCGGCAGCGAAGTATAATCCGGATACAATTGACCGTTGAGCCGGGGGAAAGGAGCAATTCCCGACTCTCCCATCTCATAAACAAACAGGGCAAAACGGGAATCGATCATCAAGATTTCACGCGACCACAGTTCCCAGAGAAAAATCACCAGCGCGGCGAAAAAAAATCCCCACGGAAAATACCTTTCAACAAATTTCGTCATGCCTCCTGCTCCGCAACTAAAGTTTCATCACCGCCGTTGTGACATTGTTCCGTACCGGGAAAACTCCCGATCGACCGTATTGATCCGGCATAATATACGGCGGAAAGCCCGGCTTTGCAACTCCAAAGAGAGCAACCCGAAAAAAAAGCCGGAACGGATTTCCGTTCCGGCGTCGATCACATCAGGATGAAAGATTATCAGATCTTCACCTTGAGAGATTTGAAGTGACCAAGATAACTCCGGTTGGCCGCCAGCATCCGGTTGACCATCTCCCGGATTTCCGCGAGCGAAAGCACCGCCGAGGTGAGCGGATCAAAGAGCACCGCGTGGTAAATCATATTGGGATCACCGGCCAGCGCGCCCTCGACCGCGAGTTCCTCGCACCGGCTGGAGATGTTGTTGAGCAACGCCAGCTGCGCCGGCATGGCCCCGACGTGGAAGGGGTCAATTCCGCGCTTGGATGCGATGACCGGGACCTCGACGCAAGCTCCGTAAGGCAGGTTGTCGATCAACCCGAAATTGCGGACGTTGCCGTTGAACTCGAAGAAAGTGTTGTCGCCGAAAACCGCATTGAAAATGTAGGCCGCATACTCTTTGCCGCGCTCAAGATTGATCGGTTTTGCCAACTCCTTGCGAATCAACGAACGCCAGTTGCGGGCCCGGGACGCATATTCGTTGAGAATGTAGGCGTGATGTCCCGGATTCCAGCCGGTACCGTTGGTGCAATACTTCTCGATCAGATCTTCGCGCTTGCGGAACCAGGGGTTGTATTCGCTGTTGTGGCCGCTGGATTCGGTCACATAATAGTTGAGCGCAAGAAACATCTCATTGCGCACCTGTTCGGCGTCGTAGATCTCCTTTTTCGTGGTGATCGCCTTGTGAATCAGAGGATAGGCATCCCGGCCCTTCCAGCGGAAGTCAAGATAAAACGCCTGGTGGTTGATGCCGGCACACCGGTAGGTGATATCCTTCATGTCCGCACCGATCCACTTGGCGAGCATCTCCGCCGTGCCCTGCACCGAATGGCAGAGACCGGTGATCTTCAGTTCCGGATACCTCGCCTGCATGCCCCGGCAGAGCATCGCCATCGGATTGGTGTAGTTGAGCACCACCGCATTCGGACAGCACTGCCGGATGTCCTCGCAGATGTCGAGCATCACCGGCAACGTGCGCAGCGCCCGGAAAATTCCCGACGGACCGCGGGTATCCCCGACATTGATGTCAACCTTGTATTCTGCGGGAATCTCGATGTCGGTGCGGAAAACCTTGTATCCTCCCTGCAGAATGGTGATGATCACGCCGTCGGCACCCGTGAGCGCTTCCCGGCGATCGGTAGTCACCACGAGTTTCGCCTTGTACTTTCCGGCATCGATAATGCGTTCCACCGCGGTCTTGATGAAGTCGAGCCGTTCCGGATCGATATCCATCAACGCGATTTCAGCGTCGCTGAATGCCGGAAAGGTGAGCAGATCCCGGACCAGCGTGCGGGTGAAGCCGAAACTTCCGGCTCCGATGAAAGCGAACTTCTTTCTCA
>CAKUKT010000122.1 GCA_934663655.1 uncultured Victivallaceae bacterium | reverse complement strand
TGAAAAGAGTATTTTCAGTATTGCTGCTGTTATCCGCAGTTGCGGCCGTCATCGCCGCGGAACCACCGATGAAACCGGGTAAAACAGTGCGCCTGGCCGGCCGGGATTTTCAGGCCGCTTTCGATCGCGGGCGGCTGGATAAACTGATCGGCGCCGACAGTGAGAAATTTGTCGGCGGCGGCGGCTTTTCCAGCGCAATCGAATTCAAAGGCAAAATGGCGGTGCCGGAACGTTTTGAAACCGACGGAAAAATTCTGCGCGGCTTCTACGATTCCGGAGAATTCAAGGGGGCGACGCTGGAAACCGGTTATTCGATCGATCCGGACACCGGTGACCTCGTCTTTACCCAGCGTGCCGAAACCCCGCAGGGCGGACTTTCCCGGGTGCGCTGGTGTGTGGGAACAGTGCCGCTCGACTGGAAAGTGATCGTACCGAATGCCGGCGGCATGCAGATAACTGCGGATACTCCCGACTCCAGGCTGGGGTCGGCGGGACCGATGTTCTGGGAATTTCCGCTGGTGATCTACCAGAACCCGCGCGGCGGGGGGTTCTACGTGTTCAGCGATACGACGGAGTGGCCGTTCACCGCGGTACAGGTCACGCGTTCCGAACGGGGATTCGTGACCGAAATCACCACCGAGAACCACCGCCCCTTCGCTTCGCACCGCACCATCGAATCCCCGCGCTGGCGACTCAACACCTTCACCGGCGACTGGCGGGTTCCGGCGGAGAGAATCCGGAAGCTCTGGAATGAGAAGTTCCGGGCGCACCAGCCCGCCCAGCCGGAATGGGTGCGGGATATCGACCTGGTTGTCTTCGACCAGAAGATGGATCCCGAACGTATTGAATGGCTCTTGAAATATTACCAGATCGATCCCCGGCACACCCTGGTCTATCTCAGCCACTGGCGCGGTTCGGAATATGATCGCGATTATCCTACCTATGACAAAATTGCTTCCCGAGCGCTTCCATTCATCGAATATTTGAAGTCCAAAGGCTTCCGGGTGATGATCCATGTGAACTGGTTCGGCTGTTCTCCGGAAAACCCCGTCCACAAACTTGTCGAGGACGCGCTGATCCTCAATTCCGACGGTTCCAAAAAACGTTACGCCAACCTGCGCAAGACTCCGCCGATCTTCATCGACTACGTGAACCCCGCCTCTCCGGTGTGGCGCCGGGAATTTGTCAAGCGGGTGAAGCAGGCGGTGGAGGCGACCGGAGCCGACGGCGTGCATCTCGACCAGAACCAGCACTGTCACAACTATGACGGCACCGTGATCGACGGAATGTCGATGATCGAGGGCACGCTCGCCCTGCACCGGGAACTCCGGGAAGCGATGCCGGAGGTGGCGTTGAGCGGTGAAGGTTCCAACGGTCTAACCGCCCGTTACCTCGCATTTGCCCAGCGCACGATCTGGAGTCTGACGCCGCAGCAGGTGGATGTCAACGATTATCGCCGTTACCATCCGATCAGCAACTATATTTTCGGGGATTCGGTGGTGTTCTACGGCTGGCTCGGCACCGGTGATCCGGCGCAGCGCGACGGTCAGCTCTACAGCGCCTGGCGTGACGGGCTCTCCCGGATCGGGGTGATCCCGGTGATGCGGACGCTCTTCATCACCGACGAGAAGCAGCTTGCCGAACCCGACGGTTACCGCAGGATGGAGATGGCGGAGATTTCCGCGATCACCGGCAGGCATCTGCGTCCGGACTACGCCGGCGACTGGTCGGAGGGGGTACGGATGCCGTGGAAGTCCGCCGACGGCAGCGTAAAGGCGGTGATGGACGACACCGGAAACTTCCACTATGCGGACGGAACCCCCATCGGCCGGACCTTGATCGGCGTGCGGGAATTTACCGGTTCGGGTTCGATCGCCGGTCACTTCTATTACGATGCGGAAAAGATCTGCGGCCTGGACCCGGGAATATATTATCCGCTCGATCCCAACCCGCGCGATCTTCAGGCGTTTCACATCGAATCACTGCCGCCCTATTTCACCGTCGCCGACGTCCGTAGAGCGCCCGGATCTTTCGACTTCTCGGTGGTGCCGCACGGGGAAACCATTCTCGATCTTGCGGATGGTTTCCGTTCCGCCACCGCCTCGACGGAAGGACCGGATGGCAGCTGGGTGAAATCCGGTGTCGCACTCGGTCGCGGGGAACTGCAAAAGCGCGGCAATCTGATTCTGATGCGTCCTCCGGCCCGGGCGACGGGGAAAACGGTCAACGGACGCGAACAAAGCGAAGGCACCGGCATGATGACTGCCACGTGGAAACTCACCCTTCCCGAAGGCGGCAGCCGTTTCACCGCCGGAATGACGATGCACGGCAATTCCCTCGGCAACGGTGCCAGCGACGGCGTGTTGTTCCGGGTGGAGGCGACGGCGGCGGGCGAACCGTCAATCTCACGCGAATACTACTTCGACTGCCGCGGCATGGAGCTGGCGGACAACCGGATTGTGCCAATCGAACTCGACCTCACGCCGTTTGCCGGCAAAGAGATCGTACTCACGCTGAAGCTCGGCGCCGGTCCCGACAACAATGCCACCAGCGACGACGCCTTCTGGGTCTCCCCGCGGGTCGAACGTCGCGGTCCGGCGACCGGGACGGTGGCCGTGGTCACTCCGTTTGAGATCGATAAGATAAGCTGCAACGGCAGGGAAACCGCTTTCTCAAGGGAGGGCAATCGGACCACATTCCAGTGCGACCTTCCCGGCAAAATCAATATTTCGGTGAAAAAATGAAAACATTCTTCATAGTTCCGGCACTGCTTTCCGCCGTCGTGCTACTTGCGGCCGACGTTCCGGATTTCGCATTGAACCGGATTTTCAGCAACCACATGGTACTTCAGCGGGATCGGGAGATTCCGATCAGCGGCACCGCCGCCCCGGGTGAAGAGGTAACCGTGACCCTGGCCGGGCAGAACGTTACCACCGTTGCCGGTGAAAACGGCGACTGGACGGCAAAATTTCCCCCGATGACGGCCGGAGGTCCGTGGACGCTGACGGCGACCGCGAACGGCCGTAAAATAGAACTGAAAGACATTCTGGTGGGGGAAGTCTGGCTGTGCAGCGGCCAGAGCAACATGGAGATGCCGCTCTACAGTTCCCGTCCGGAATGGCGGGCCGCGAACGCCGAAGCGGAACTTGCGGCGGCGAACCATCCGCAATTGCGATTGTTCAATGCCGCCTCGCGTCCGCAGCTCTCCCCCGGAGTTCCGTGCGAGGAGCCCCGAGGACCGGAGTGGGTGGTTTGTACTCCTGAAGCCATCGGCAGCTTCAGCGCACTCGGATATTTCTTCGGCCGGGATCTGCAACAGAAACTTGACGTACCGGTGGGAATAATCAATGCGAGCCGGGGCGGCTCAACGATCAAGGCGTGGCTTCCGGAAAGCGGCCTGCGGCGTGCCGGCCTTACCGGTGAATGTGAATCAATCGCCGGAGCCGCTGAAGCGCGCCGCGCCCTCGACGCCGGGGATGAAGAAGCGCTGACCGCGATCCGCGACCGCTACCGGGAGTGGCTGAAACGTTTTCTTGCTTCAGGCGGAGATCGTATCGTCTATGCGCTGAAAAAATATGCATTGCCGGATTTTGACGACTCCAAATGGGAAAAGAGTTCCATTCCGGGCAACGTTCCCGGCCATATCGACTGCGTCTACTGGTACCGGCGCAAACTGGAACTTCCCGCCGACTGGGCGGGTCGGGAGCTGACCGTCTCTCTCGGCCGGATCGACGAATATGACGAGGTCTTCTTCAACGGCGAAAAAATCGGGGAAACCAACGACTTCACGCCCGGATTCTATAAGCTCAACCGGGTATATAAGATACCGGGACGACTGGTTCGCGCAGGAGAAAATCTGCTGGCGGTACGGCTGGTGGATACCGCCGGTCCGGGCGGCTTTTACGGTAAAAACGATATCTTTTCGCTCTACCCGACCGACCGGCCGGAGCAGAAAATTCCGCTGGCCGGCGGCGGCTGGTTGCGCAAGGAGGAGTTTCGTCTCGACACGAACACAGTCGGGGTGCGTCCGATTTCGCCGGATGACTTCCGCCTGCTGACGCCCAACCATAATTTTCCCGGTTGTCTGTACAACGGGATGATTCATCCGTGGCGTCGTTTTCCCATCCGTGGTTTTCTGTGGTACCAGGGTGAAAGCGATGCCGGTGATCCGCGCACCTATCTCAAGTTGCATCGTCTGCTGATCGATGAGTGGCGGAAAGCCTGGAATGATGATCAGCTTCCGTTCATTCTGGTGCAGCTTTCCGCGTTTGAACGGCAGAGTTCGCCGCAGACCGGAATGCTTTCACGCGATTTCTGGCGCGGCAAGGGTCCCCGGCTGGAGGGCTCCTGGTCCGGACTGCGCGAAGTTCAAACCGCGCTGCTGCAGGTACCGCACACCGGACTGGTGGTTTCAATCGACGTCGGCGATCCCAACGATATCCATCCCCGCGACAAACAGACCCTCGGGGCACGGGCCGCGGCCACCGCGGAAGTTCTCGCCTACGGCGGCGAAGGCCCCGGAGGAGGGCCGATATTCTCGGGTATGAAAAAAGAGGGTTCCACCCTGAGACTCAGTTTCACCGGCACAGGTTCCGGTCTGGTCGCCGCCGATGACAAGCTCGAAGGCTTCGCCATCGCCGGAGCCGACGGCAAATTCGTCTGGGCCGACGCGGTGATCGACGGCGACACGGTGGTGGTTTCCGCCCCCGGGATTTCCTCCCCCGAGGTGGTCGCCTACGGCTGGGGAAATTATCCCGGTAACCCGAACCTCCGGAACCGGGAGGGATTTCCCGCATCGCCATTTCGCAGCAACCCGCCGGACTACCTGACGAAATGAGGTTCCAACGGCAGCAAACAGTTTGAAAGCAATAAATAGATGAACAACATTGTCGAAATCCCGGTGATGCACTTCTCAACTGCGTATCCGCAATTGCCGCCGCTCGGGAACCGGCACAAACTCCGGGAGGAAAAATGAATACCGCCGCAATTTACCGGGTCGGCACCCTGAAATATACCCAGGCTGGACTGGTGACGCTCTTTGTCTGGCTGCTGTGGGGGGACTTCTGCTACAATCTGATGCTTCAGATCATGCCGCAGTTGATGCCGCTGTTTTTGAACCGCTACGGCGCTTCTCCGGAATTGATTTCGATATTGATGATCATGTTTCCGGAAGCGGTCAATCTGCTGCTGAATCCGATCATCAGCACCGCCAGCGACCGGACCCGCACCCGCTGGGGACGCCGCCGTCCTTATCTGCTTTTCACCGCGCCCTTTCTCGGGTTGTTTCTGCTGCTGCTCGGCTGGAGTGCTGAAATCGGCCAGTGGCTGGCGTCGCTGCTTGGTTCGGGTTCCGAGGCGGAAGCGGCCGCGGTGATCGTCGCCGTCGCGTCGGTGCTGCTGGTGTCGTTCAAGATTTTCGAAACCTTCTGCACCTCGGTGATCTATTATATCTTCAACGATGTGGTGCCTCACCAGTTCATCGGCAGCTTCACGGCCCTGTTCCGGATCGTCGGCTTCGGCGCGGTGTTTGTTTTCCAACGTTACTTCATGCAGTTCGCCGATGAGCACATGCAATGGGTGTTCACCGGCGGCGCGGTGCTCTACGTCGTCGGCATGACCGTGATGTGCCTGATGGTCAAGGAGGGAGAATATCCCCCGGTCGCCGAAAACGAGAAAAAAGCCAGCATGCTCGGAAAACTCAAACTCTACTGGGAGGAGTGTTTCAGCATGGCGATCTACAACTGGTTCTTTTTCGGGGTGGCGATCAACACCGTCTCCACCGCCTGCCGTACCACCTATAATGTCCTGTTCGCCACCGAAGAGCTCGGCCTGAGCACCGGAGAATTCGGGGTGACGATGAGTTATTATCCGCTGGTGATAATCGCGCTCACCTATCCGGTGGGCTGGCTCGCTGACCGGATACCGCCGATCCTGCTCTACATCGGCGGCGGAGTACTGATCACCCTGGTGAATATTTTCGGCTTCTATCTCGTCAACGACGGTACGTCGTTCCTGGTGTTGACGATTCTGCTCGCAGTGGTCTACGTACTCCAGACGGCCAGCTATCTGCCGATGCACATGAAAATGCTGCCGCAGGAGAAATATGGACAATTCTGTTCGGCCGGGGTGATCGTGCGCGGAATACTGATGATCGGGATTTCCGGGCTGAGCGGCTACTTCATCAAATTCATGGGGCTGTACCGTTATCTCTTCATCTGGGATTTCTTCTTTACCATTGCCGGTACGTTCTGCCTGTTCATGGCCTACATGTACTGGCGGCGGCTGGGAGGGGCCACCGGAAACTACGTCGCCCCCATACCCGGCAACCGGAATTGACCGGCAGGATAACCAAACCGGCAAAAAAGCCCGAGTTACCGGCCCGTGGAAAAACAATAACTCTCCCACCGCGGGAGAAACCAAACCATAAGGAATTGCAACGATGCTCAGTCATGCGAAATTGCTCGAACTCAAACGCTGGAACACCCCGACCATCTACAACGGCTGGGAACAGGTGACCAAACACGACATTTCCCGGGAATGTTTCAATCTGGAACCGTTGACCGACTTCATGCCGCAGATGGGACCGATGGTCGGCTACGCCGTAACTGTGACCTTCCGCCCCTCCGACGCGTCGGTGCCGAAAAACAATCCCGACGCCTGGACACAATATCGTTCCTACGTCGCGTCCATCCCCGGCCCCAAGATCGTCGTGGTTCAGGATCTCGACAAGCCGCGGTGCGTCGGCGCATTCTGGGGCGAGGTAAATTCCAACGCCCACCGTGCGCTCGGCTGTGTGGGAACGATCACCGACGGCGCCATCCGGGATGTCGACGAAATGACCAACGCCGGATTCAAGGCGCTGGCGCGACGTTTCGCAATCGGCCACGCCTATTCCTGCCCGGTGGAATGGGGTGTTCCGGTGGAGGTATTCGGCTGCCGGATCGAACCCGGTCAATTGATTCACGCGGACAAACACGGTTTTCTGGCGATTCCTCCGGAGGACGAAGAGGGACTGCTTGAGGCGGCGCGTTTCATGGATGACAACGAGTGTTCGACGGTGATTCCCGCATCGCGTTTCTCCTTCGGAATGAGCCACGAGGAGGTGATTTCGCGTCTCACCGCCGCGGGTGCGCAATTTGCGAAAAACGTTCACGATAAATTCGGCGGCGCCGGGGAATGGTGATTTGACATGAACGCCAAAGCCAATAAAATCGTCGTACTTGACGGCTTTACTCTGAACCCCGGCGACCTCGACTGGTCCGGGCTCGAACTTCTCGGGGAGAAAACGGTGGTCTACG
>CAKUKT010000121.1 GCA_934663655.1 uncultured Victivallaceae bacterium | reverse complement strand
CGCGACCTGTCGGTCGGAGAGGTCATCGCAGAGGGATTCTTCATGCCGAAGGAGGTGCCGATATCCGCCGTGCCGGCACAGGCGATCAAATGGAATCGTTCGTCCATGATCGTCGGACAGCGTTTGAAACAGCCGGTACAGAAAGGCAACTATATTTTCATTCAGGACGTGGGGCTTTCCCAGGGAATGAGCAATGTGGTCGGTGAAGGGGAATGGGCGGTCGCCATTCAGATCGCGGACAAGGCGATGGCCTCGATTCTGCAAAGCGGAGACGAGGTGGCGATTGTCGGCACATTCAAGGTCGACTTCAAAGGCGGCGCGGGAGTGCCTCCCGGCAAAAAGGACGTGACGATGGTGCTCTTTCCCAAGGTCCGGGTGCTGGAAATCCCCTCCGACCGGCGGGATCAGAATATGGACGGGGTGATTATCGTACTTCTGCCGCCGCAACAGGCGCAGGCGCTGATCGCCGCTTCGCGGATCGCGGAGTTGACCCCCGTGTTGCGCCGGGCCAACGATCCGACCGCCCTGAACCGGATGGACGCCGGAATGGTGACGCCGGAAACTTTCAGTTCGATGGTCGACGACCTTGAAGTAGTCAGTATCCCCAAAACTCCCAAAAAGTAAATTAACCACAAGGAGTTCGCCATGTTAAAGAAAATTTTCGCTCTGATCGCAATGGCGGTTGTGGCCGCAGGCGCCATGGCCGAGGACAGTGAAAAGGTCTTTGTGCCGCTGAAAGGGATCGTTATTTTGACGCCCGGTTTCCGGGCGACCGACATCAATATCACCGATCCGGGGATCATCTCCGCCGAACCGATTGCCAACGACCAGATTCGCGTCACCGGTCTGGCCGTCGGAAAATCCGATCTGCACATCACCGCCGGAACAGTCGCAAAACTCTACACCGTGACGGTCAATGACAATGTGCGCGAAGTTTTCAACGCGCTGCGGAGGGATCTGGACAGTGTTCCGGAAGTGGAAATCAGCATCAACGGCAACAAAGTCGTATTGAAAGGCGAGGTTTCCAGCGTTGAAGGATGGGAGACGCTGTTGAAGGTGCTTCCCGGCTACGGCGACAACGTCACCAATCTGACAATATTCCGCCCCGCCCCGGAAATTATGCTGTCGCTGAAAAATTTGTTTGAGAAATCCGGTTTCAAGGTGGTGCAGGACATTACCGATCTTTCTCCCGGCGCCTTGTCTCTGCAAAGCGAAAAGGATGCGTTGATTCTGCGCGGTTCCGTTTATTGTCAGGAAGATTTGACCACCATCCAGCAGCTTATTGCCACGCAGGACTGGATCTCTCTGGACGGCAAAGACAAGAGCAAGCCGGTTAAATTCATCAACCAGGTCATCATTAAACCGACGCTGCTGGATGTCGGCGTGGTATTCGTCGGGGTCAAGAAGTCCGATACCAGCGCGATCGGCGCAAATCTGCTGAAAGGCGGAGTGAATATCGCGCAAGGCTTCGACTTCTCCACAATTTTCAGCGGCGGCACCAACCAGAGCTACAATCTCGGAGCCGATGTCAGCACCATCCTGAATCTGATGGCGGAAAGCGGTTGCAAACGCTTTCATCGTGCCGGACATCTGAGCTTCATGAGTAATGAATCCAACGATTACAAGGTTTTGCACGAAGGCGGCACGCTGAAGGTCCGGGTTTACGGCGGAGCCGGCGGTACCGGTACGCTGAACGACGTTCCTTACGGTTTTATCATGCGCGTCAAAGGCGGCTTGATCGGCAACGATCGCGTCAAACTTGACATGCAGCTGGAAATCAGCACTCCCGCGCTTCAGGAAAACAACGACTACGATCTCAAACAGACCAAGGTTTCCACGACAATCGTCGCCAAACTCGGCGAAACCGTGGCGCTGGGCGGCATGAAGGATATGGTCGAGGAAAGTTCCGGTCCCTCCGGGATTCCGTTCCTTCGCAAGGTCCCGGTGTTGAACTGGATCTGCGCCGAACAGACCGACAGCTTCAACGACAGTCAGGTGCTGTTGCTGGTCTATCCTCAGGTCGCCGGCCGGACGCCGCCGCTGAAGATGCCGCCTTCGGCCGAAACGGCGGACACGCTGGAAGAATCCAGCAAAACCAACCAGCAGCGCACCCGGGAAGCTGATGAGGAAAAGAGTTTCTGGGAACGCTGGTTCTAATTCGGAAATGAGGTGAAAGAATGTTTCTGCAAATAACCGAAGCCAACGGAACTCTGCGCCATATCGACCTCGGCGACAAAGAGGGCGAATGGCTGATCGGGCGTTCCGATACCTGCGATATCTGCCTTACGGAAAGTTCGGTGTCGAGAAAACATGCGAAACTTTTCGGCGGGCCGGAAACATTCTTCATCTCCGATCTCGGCAGCGGAATCGGGACCAGAAATCAAAACGGACCGATTACCTCGGCAGTGGAATTCAGTCTGAGTGACTGCGTTTTCATCGGTCCGTTCCGGATCCGGCTGGTGAAATCGGCGGCTTCCGCTCCGCCGAAGCAGCCGGCGAGCCCGGGGGATAAAAGCGCCTCGCGCACATTTGATTTTGACGACGCCAACGTCCTCTACACGGACGAACTCATGGCTCTCAAAAACCGTATCCACAATTATGTGCTGGGAAAACTGAACCTGCAGGAGATCGCCACCAAGCAGATCGCAAATGATGAAATGCGTGAAAAACTGCTCGCCGCGCTCGATCTGTCACTGAAGGAGCTGCGTCACGAACTGCCGCACACCATCCCGCTGGAAAAACTGCGGGAGTCGCTGCTGGACGAACTCACCGGATACGGACCGATTTCCCCCCTGTTGCGTTCCGACAAGGTGGATGAAATCATGGTCAACGGTCCGGATCTGATCTTTGTGGAAAGTCACGGACGCATTTACGAAACCGGCGCACGATTTTTCAACGACAAACATCTTAATACAATTATTCAGCGTATTGTCGAGCCGCTTGGCCGCCACGTTGACGAAGCCAGCCCCATGGTGGATGCCCGCCTTCCGGATGGTTCCCGGGTCAATGCGATCATCTCTCCTCTTTCGCTTCGCGGTGCGGCGGTGACGATCCGGAAGTTTGCGAAAAAGAAGCTGACCGCCGAAGACCTGATCGCCTTCGGGAGCATGACTCCCGGCATTGACCTGTTTCTGCGGGAGGCGGTGCGCGCTGCTCAGAACATTCTGGTTTCCGGGGGAACCGGATCGGGCAAAACGACATTGCTCAACGTGCTCTCTCAATATATCCCGGCGGATGAACGCGTCATCACCATTGAGGACTCCGCCGAATTGAAACTTTCCCACCGCAACCTGGTGTCGCTGGAATCTCGTCCGGCGAACATCGAAGGGAAGGGACGGATTCAGATCCGGGATCTGGTCATCAACGCCCTGCGCATGCGTCCCGACCGGATCATCGTCGGGGAATGCCGCGGCGCGGAAGCACTGGACATGCTTCAGGCGATGAACACCGGACACGACGGTTCGCTTACCACCTGTCACGCCAACTCGCCGCGGGATGCGATTTCACGTTTGGAAAATATGGTGTTGATGTCGGGCATCGATTTCCCGATCACCGCCATCCGCGAGCAGATCGCTTCCGCCATCAATTTGATTGTTCAGCAGGATCGTCTTCCGGACGGATCACGCAAGATTGTGCAGATCTCCGAAATTACCGGACGGGAAATAGATGTTGTGCTGATGCATGATATTTTTGTTTTCAAGCAGACCGGATATGATGAAAACGGGAAAATCGTCGGGGAGTATTATCCGACGGGAAATATTCCGGCCTTTGTGGAAAGACTTCGCCAGAAAGGCGATCTCCAACTCGACATGTCCGTATTTGTACCTCGGGCATAAGGAGGCGAAAAGATATGCACTGGTTCGTTCTTCTCATGGTGTTTGGCGCGGTGTCCGGCATCTGTTTCATTCTCTGCCGCACGCTGTTCTCCGATTTGGATCACAGCGGCGCGGAGCGTTCCGGCGGCTGGGATGGACGAACGCAGCTGGAATATTTCATATCCAAACCGAAACTTCGGAAAATTCAAATTTGTTTTGCCACCGTCGGCGCGTTGATTATGCTTTGCCTGCTGCTGGTGGCGGGCGTCAGCGTGTGGGTGATTCCGATTGTCATATTGATGGCGGCAGGAGCGGCGTATGCGCTTCCGCTGCTGTATTATAAAAACAAGGTGAAAAAGCGCAACCTCGCATTCAAAAGCAAGCTGCTGGATGTGGTGCTGGGGCTGAACAACGGCATGCGTTCCGGGGTGGCGCTTCCCCAGGCTCTGGAAGTTGTCGGGCGCGACATCGGCGGGGTTATGCAGGAAGAGATTTCCATGACGCTTTACGAATATCGTCTCGGCATCGATTTGACCGAGGCGCTCGTCCGGCTGGAAAAACGGATGCCGGATGACAATTTGAAGCTTTTCGTCACCGCGGTCGGCATTTCTCAGCAGACCGGAGGAAGTCTCTCGGATATTCTGGACAAGATCATCGACACGATCCGCCAGCGTTCCATCATGGAGGATAAGATCAACACGCTGACCGCTCAGGGCAAGTTTGAATCCATCGTCATGGCCTGTGCACCGCTGATGGCGTTCGGTATTCTTTACGTGCTTGACCGGCAGTTGATGCAGCCGCTGGTCACCACTGTGCTCGGATGGGCGGCAATCTGCGTGGTTCTGATTCTGGAAACCATCGGGTATCTGTTTATTAAAAAAATCGTTACGGTCGAAATATAAAACAGGAAAGCAGGCCGGAATCATGGATGAACAAGTATATATGCTGTTGGCGCGGCTGTTGAGCTTTCTTTCCGCGTTTATGCTGGTGATCGGACTGAAATTTTATTTTTCCGGTAAGAGAAACCACGGGGGAGGGTATTCCGATCCGCGCCTGCCGTTCACCTTCCGGGAGTTTTACAGCGAGATAAAGATTCTGAAAGACACGTTCGGTTCCGGGATGAAGAAACTCTTCCGAAGCAAGAGTGAAGCCATCGCCAAAGACCTGAAGCTGGCGGCTCTGCCGCTTGATTCAGCGGATGTCTTCGGAGCCCAGCTGCTCTGGGCCGTTTTCTTCGCCGCATGTGGAATTGTGTTTATGCTGCTCCTCGAAATGGACGTATCGTATGTTGTTACGGCAATCCTGGTCGCTGGATTCACCGGCTGGCTGATCCCGATCGTGCAGATTCAAAATCTTGCCCAGGAGAGGCAGAACTCCATCCGCCGCGATCTGCCGTTCTCCATCGACCTGATTTCCTCCGCCATGACCGCGGGGCTGGATTTTTCCGCCGCCGTCCGCTACTATGTGGAGCATTCGGCAGTCTGTCCGTTGACCCAGGAGTTCGGCGTCACGTTGAAGATGCTCGAACTCGGCAACAACCGGAACGATGCTTTGAAAGCCATGGCGGACCGGCTCTGCATCGACGAATTTCGAAGCATGGTCAATGCGGTGGTTCAGGGCACCGAAATGGGCGCATCCATCTCCGATACGTTGCGGATCAACGCCGAAGAAATGCGGCGCGTCCGTGTGGCGGCGGCGGAGCGCAAGGCTCAGCGCGCACCCTCGCTCGTGATGATCCCGATGGCTTTGTTTATCATGCCCTCGGTATTCATCATCATTTTCGTTCCGATCTATCTACGAGTTCAATCCTCGGGTATGGCCGGAATGTTTTAAGGGAGAAATCATATGATCAAATATCTCATATACGTCGATCACGAAAAAATTCAGGAAGGTGAATTGTCTCCGGGCGAACACATCGCGGGGCGTTCGCATTCCGCCGACATCCATCTGGTCGAACCGGATATTTCCGGGAAACATCTGAAACTCGATGTGACGGCAGAAGGGGTTTTTGCTGAAAACCTGAGTTCCCACGGTACAATTTTCCAGGGCAAGTCCTTGGACGTCCGAAGAAAAATGAGTGACGGCGATGTGCTCTGCCTGGGCAAAAAGCTGGAAATCCACCTGAAAATTCAGGAGAACAATCCGGTTCGCGAAGACGGAGAAATGAAAACCGTCATTCCCGTTGCGGCTCCGGCGGCGGCTGCCGACGACCCGAACAAAACCGCGATTCCGCCGCAGCAGGAGGCCGGAACCCCGGACGCTCTCTCTGATGACCGGAACAAAACGTACATTCCGGGGCAAGACGAGGAAAGCAAGGCGATCTCCCCGCAGCCGCCTTCAACTCCCGAAAACGGGGAGGAGGTGCTGAAAACAGATGTGATGCGTACCCGTCTTGCCAGTCTGGAGGAAATGAATCTGCTGCGCAACGCGGATCGTAAGCGTTCCACGGGAAAGCTTTTCAAATATATTCTCGGCGGTGTCGGCGCGATTGCCGTACTGGTGTTGCTTTATTCCCTGAAGTCGTCTCCCCAGGAGGCGAATCTGACCTGGCCGGTCGGGCCGGACGGTTATGAACTCGGAGCCTTTTTCGATCCCGGCAATGGTGGACACCAGGCCGGAGCGTTTTCGCTGGCATATCCAAACATCGCGGGAGAAACCAGTGTGGAACAGGAACCGGGAAAAATCACCATCTCCACCCGTTTCGGCAGAGACGCCTCGGTGCCGCTTCGGATCATCTTCATTCAAAAACAATCCACCGACTTCCTGGACAAGGAGCGCAAACAGGTGTTTTCCTCGCTGCTGGCTGATTTGCAGCAGGACAATAAGAGATGGAATCTGGCGCAGATTTCCGATGTGTTTTTCATCGGTTCAGAGAATGGTTTGCCCTGCTTGAGTGTCGAATACCGCCGCGAAGCGGACAACGAATCATGGTATGGGGAAATTCTGTTTTTCCGCACCGGGGATCAGGCCTTCATGAGAATGGCGGAAACTCCGGTTGCGGAACGTGCCCGCGGACAGAATTTCATTTCCAACACTCCGTTCCTGAAATTTTCCGCTCAGTATCTGCAGGGGCATTGGGAGGGTAATCCGGACTATAAGGGAGGGGACGATACCGCCGTGATGATGGACGAGGTGTCAAAACACCTGGCCAAACAGGCTCCGTTTGAATGGGCGAGAACCTATCTTCTGCTTCAGAACACCCTGATGGAGAGCGTCAAAAACGACAATCCGACCCTGAGGCAGAACGCGCTTACGCAGTTGCGGCGTCTGCGTTCCATGCAGACCATCTGGTACAACAGCCAGAAAATCCAGTATTACGAGGCGAATCTAAGAAATGACCGTCAGCAGGAGAGTGCGGTTCTGGAATTATGCAAGACCGTGTTCTCCTCGCCCGACGATCTGCGCTATTTCACACTCAGGAGGAACGTATGGGAGTGAGCAATTCGAGAGGCACGATATTCAAGCGCATGTTCTCCCGCAAGACGTTCAATAATCTTCACAAAACCGTGGTGCGTGGCCTGTC
>CAKUKT010000120.1 GCA_934663655.1 uncultured Victivallaceae bacterium | reverse complement strand
GTATTTTTTCAGAAAATCGCGCCAATTTGTCATCGGAGGGGGGTTGATTTTTATCACTGTCGATATATGTTGGTAGCCATAAGATAATGAAGTCACCTTCATTGCGGTTCGTTCCACCGGCCCTCCGGCGTGTTCTGTGTCGAGAGAGGCGGTTTTCGCTTGATGCCCGTTCTATAATATAGCGGCGGTGAGCGTGTTTTCAAAGCCCCGGCGAGTAAATCGTTGTTTAAAAACCGACGTTTCGTATCCGGATGGACAGCTGTAGACAAACAATTGATGTTTCAATTATATGTTCTGATATAAAGGCAGAGATCAATGACTAAAAAGAAATCTTCCGAAGTGGTGACAGGTGCTGAACTTGCAGCGGATAATCCGGAGGGCGTTTCTTCGGAATCCACGGTAACTCCGGAGGCGAAGACCGGAGAAAAAGGCGAAAAACCAGCCCGCAAAGCCACCGGGAAGAAGGCTGCCGCCCAAACAGCGACGGAGAAAAATCCGGAGACAGTGAAGAAAACGGCTGCCGCCGGAACCAAAAAATCCGCCGCGGCGGACAAGCCAAGTGCGGCGGTGGAAACGCCGGAAAGCGACAAGCCAGCAGAAACCAGAAAAACCACCGCGACGGCAAAAAAGAGCGCGTCAGTAAAGGTGCCGGAAAGCGACAAGCCCGCGGAAACCAAAAAATCCGCCGCGACGGCCAAGTCAAGTGCGGCGGTGGAAACGCCGGAAAGTGACAAGCCCGCGGAAACCAGAAAAACCACCGCGGCGGCAAAAAAGAGCACGTCAGTAAAGGCGCCGGAAAGCGACAAGCCCGCGGAAACCAAAAAATCCGCCGCGGCGACAAAAAAAACCCTTCCGGTGGAAACGGAAAAAGCGGATGGGAAAGAAGCCGCGGCAGCGGATGATCTCTCGGTTCCGGCATCTGGGAATGTTCCGGCTGAGGAGGAAAATCCTGCCTCCCGCGATTACAGCGACAACCGAGAAGAGGAGGTGGACACTCTGGCGCTGCTGGCTGAACCGGCTCCTTCAATCAAACGCAAGTTGGTCATAAAAAAGGTTTCCGCTCCGCCGACCAAATTCGCGCCGAAAAATCCCCAGCCGGCGGAAGAAGAGCCATCTCCCCGTTCACGTCGCGGCCGCCGCACTGTTGAAGGAGAAGAGGGCAACGGCAGCGGGGTTCGTCTCCGTACCAAACAGGAAAAGGATTCCGCCCGCCGGATTGCGCTCGATTCCAAGACGATGGTGGGGGCGAAAAACGACACCATGAAGGTCTACATGGGTGAAATTGCGCGCATTCCGCTGGTCAACAAAAAGGAGGAGGCGGAACTCGCCGAGGCAATTCACTGCGGCAACGAAAATCGTCATGAAGATGCCCGTACCACGCTGATCAAGGCCAACCTCCGCCTGGTGGTCAAAATCGCGCACGATTTCAAGGGGCTGGGACTGCCGCTGCTCGATCTCATCAGTGAAGGCAATATCGGTCTGATGCGGGCGGTGGAGAAATTCGACCCGGCCAAAGGGGCGAAGTTCAGCAGTTACGCGGCGTGGTGGATCAAGCAATCGATGCGTCGGGCGCTGGCCAATCAGAGCCGGACAATCCGTATCCCGGTGCAGTCGGCGGGCAAGATCAACAAGATCAAGACGGTGCGCATGCGTCTTGCTGAAGAGCTGGGGCGGGATCCCACCGATGCGGAGATCGCTGAACACCTGGATTTCAGCGAACGCACCGTGGCGGGGCTGCGGCTGGCCGATCTGCGGACGATTTCACTGCATGACCCGATCCAGCAGGGAGAAGAGGGCGAGTTTGAGGATATCATTCCCGACCGTCACGCGATGACTCCGGATCAGATCATCGGCGATGTGGAGTCGGTGTTCCGGCTGATGGATCTGCTCGACAAGCTGGAGGAGCGCGAACGCCGTATCCTCGAGATGCGTTTCGGACTTCGCGGTGGTCATGCGCTCACCCTTGAGGAGGTGAGCCAGGAGATCGGGCGTACCCGCGAACGCGTCCGGCAGATTCAGAATCAGGCGCTGGCAAAACTGAAACAGCTGCTTGTTGACGAAGCGGGATTTTCTCCCGAATATTGAAATATTTCCGGAATCCGGTTCCGGAAGGAATTTTCAGCTTAACCCAGGCGGAGTTCCGCGTCATCGGGGAACACCGCTTGGGTATTTATTACGACCATGAAGCCGGGTATTCGTTAAACCCACGAGGTGTGGAAGAAGAGCCGCCGGTAGAAACATCGCCTGAAAAACCAAAACCGGCGCGGTTGCACCGGTTATGAATTTTGCAATCAGAAATTGCAATAAAGGGTCAAGCCGACGGGAAACTCGGTCGAGCAGTTCCTTGCTCTTCCAACGTTTTGTGGCTCAGCCGCGCTCCCATCCGAAAACCATTCGCGCGAAAATCTTTCGCCTGCCGGTCGGGAGAACCATTTGAGACGCGAATGAAGCGAACTTTTCACGCCCGGCGCCCATCAGAGAGACTTCCCCCCGAGCGATCAAGAACCTCCACCACCGGATCATCCTCGTCGGCGGTCAGAGACTTCCGAGCGGGTACCACGAAAACCTACCAGTGCTCAGAGTTCCGAGCGTGCACCTCGAAGACCCTCCAATACGCAGAGGCTTCCGCGCGGATTTGCACATTCGCCCGAGACCCGGTCCCATCAAGGCTCTCGCCCCCATCAAGGCTCGACGCCCCCCCTTGCGGGAGATCAGTTGGTGATGGCTGCCTCCATCTCCGCATTGAGCGTAGTAGTGATACCGATGTCACCGCCGGCAAGCTGCTCAGCCGAAAGTGATTCAGCCCGGCCGTCGGCAAAAGCGACCACCGACTGTTTCAAATGGATGGTGGTGACGTAAGCCTTAACCTTGGAGAAATTGTCTTCACTCCCGTCGGGAACAAAACTCCATACGGCGGTCTCCTGATCACCGGCTTCGATCAGCTTGAAGGTGTCGGCATACAACGCCAATGCGCTCGGATTCTTCATCTTCTCAACGGCGTAAGCGACATCCGTGGTGGTCTCCCCGCTGCTTTTAACCACAAACCGTCCGTGTTTTGCACGCAGTGTGTCAGTTTCGCTCTTTTTCCAGAAAGTTGCCCAGTCCACCACGTTGATCATACCGGTGGCATTGCTCGCGTCGGCATTGAGGCTGGCCTTGGCGACCGTGCACATCAACGATTTATCAGGCAAATAAGCCTGATAATCATCATCCTTGCCATTGAGGACATAGGCGTAATTATGACCATCCAGCCAGTAAACAAGCAGATTGGAGTTCTCATTACCGTACATCATCGAAGACTGTACAATCTGCTTCTTATTGTTGAGGCAGTTGGCGCGCTGCCCGGAGGCCCGAGCATGGCCGAGCGCGGGCATTACCATTCCGGCGAGAATGGCGATGATGCCGATTACCACCAGAAGTTCGATCAAGGTGAAGCGGCTGACCGCCGGACTCACGCGACGGCCCAAACCGGCGCGGGAACCGTCACCGGGATGCCGAACTCCCCGCAGTTCAACAAATTCAGATGTGATTTTTTTCATTTCAACCGGAACCTTTCCCAAATATTTTCTCCCGGGCCGACGCTCAACTCCGACAACGGGATGGTTTGCGCTCCATATGAGCATCCAAACATTAATTTATGCGTAATTATGGAAAAATCAAGCCGTTTTACAATGCTCAAGCAAAAAAAAGAGATAAAAATCCACTGGTTTCCCGGGAAAATTTTTCACCACATCTGGCAATCTTCCGCGGTTGAAGCTATATTATGTTGCGGAAAATGCTGCCTTCCGGCGGTGCAACGGCATTGCAGCCATGAGAGAATGCGGTGAAACCACCTGATTATTTCAAAGTTGCGCTGTTGCCGGCGGCTCCGACGACAAAGTGGATCGCCTTTCCCGGAGGGGTGGATGTCGTTTCCATTCCTGGAGAGAGGGATAAAGAAGGCGGCGTTTTTTTGATTTGCATCGAACTGTTCGAACCGACAAGACGAGGAGAAGATCCGTCAATGATTCGATTCCACCTCTTCGACATGGACCACACCCTGATTGACGCTGACTGCGACGTAACCTGGAAACAGTTTCTCGTTCGCCACCGGATCGCTCCGGAATCGGCGCTGGCGGAAGCGGAACGTTTTTTCGCCGACTACAATGCCGGAACCCTCGATCAGCGGGCATTCGTCGCTTTCCAGCTCCGGGAGTTCGTCGGTCGTACCCGTGATGAAATCCGGGAACTGAGCCGACTTCATTTTGAGGAGTGCATCCGTCCGAAGTGCCGCCCCGGCGCCATTTCATACGTCAGTCAGTGCCGCAAAAATGGCGAAGAGATCGCCATCGTCACTTCGACCAACAGTGAAGTCGCCCGTCCGGTCGCGGATTTTTTCGGTATTGAGAACGTGTTCGGAACCCCGCTGGAACTGTGCGGCGACCGTTTCACCGGATCCGTCACCGATTATTATGTCGGAGCGGTCAAGATCACCGTCGCCGAACGCCTCGCGGCGAAATACCGGCTGCCGTTGAGCGATTTCGCCGCCTACGGCGACAGCATCAACGATCTGCCGCTGCTGGAAACGGTTGGCCATCCTTACGCGGTGAATCCTTCGCCGGGCCTGCTGGAAGCAGCCAAGCGCAACGGCTGGCCGATACTGGACTGGAACCAGGGTTGACAACCATTTGTAAATATAAAGTTCAGGGAGAGATAACAATATGTTCTTTGATCCGGTCTATTTAATTTTCATGATTCCCGGGCTGCTGCTGTCACTGTGGGCGACCGCAAAAACCCGCGGCGCGTTTGATCGTTACAGCCGGGTGCGGGTATCGTCCGGCATGACCGGGGCGCAAGCGGCGGCGCGACTGCTCGCCGACGCCGGAATATCCGGAGTGGTGATCGAACGGGTCAACGGCTTTCTCTCCGATCACTACGATCCCACGTCCCGGCGTCTGCGCTTGTCGGAGAGTGTCTATGATTCGACAAGTATCGCCGCAATCGGGGTCGCCTGCCATGAGGCCGGACACGCCATTCAACATGCAACCAATTATTCCGCACTGGGCTTGCGCAGCGCGCTTGTGCCCGCTGCCAGCAGTGCCGGACCGCTGTCATATATATTTCTGGTTGGCGGTTTTCTGTTCGCCATCCCGGCGCTGATCTGGCTCGGGATCATCTGTTTTTCCGCCGCGGTGCTTTTTTCGCTGGTCACGCTGCCGGTGGAGTATGACGCCAGTCGCCGCGCCCGGGAACTCATGGTCAGAGCCGGCATCGTCACCCCGACCGAGGAACCGGCCGCCGGAGAGGTATTGACGGCAGCGTTTCTCACCTATGTGGCGGCGGCGGTAAGTGCGCTTCTGACGTTGCTTTACTATCTTTTCCGGGCGGGAGCCTTCGGCCGGCGGGATTGAAAAAGAGCACAAAGAGTGTATATTGTCATCTGGTTGTCGTCGCTCGAAACCGAAGTGTTCCGAAAGAGTTCCGCGCGGCGGAGAATTCAATGAACACTCAAACCATCCGGCGAGACAACATGGTTCGACCGGGGAGAAATTTATGGCAGCTCGGAAAATCGTCTACTCCGCAAAATTCCGGCGCGACTACGTCGCCCTGGGAGCGGTGTTGATATTTTTCGCAATCGTCTTATGCGAAATAGCGCTGGCGGTTGCGATTCCCTCCTACCTTCGCCGGGAGGAGGCGATGGCACGTTCGGTACGACGGCTGGAGTTGCAGGAGCAATTCGATTCGCTGCGGCGGGCAATCCGCAATTCAAAGGTGTCAAACCAGACCGCCCAGCTGGAACTGAGCCTGATCTCCTGGAATATGAACCAGCTGGCCGATTATTTGCGCACCGAAGTGAAAAATATTCCTGACGAAGAGGTCAACGAACTCCTCACCCTGGTCAGGGATTCACGCGCTCTGGTGACTAAAATCAACCAGGGGAAACCGATCTCCGTCGAACGAACCATCACTCCCGACGTTTATATCGATTCGCTGATCGCCGCGGAAGCGGAGGAGAAAAAATGACCTCCCTCAACGAAACCTGCCGGATTGTCGATAATTTCCGTGGGAAACGGATTGCCGTCATCGGCGATCTGATGCTCGACGTCTATCTTTGGGGAGCGGTAACCCGCATCTCTCCGGAAGCGCCGGTGCCGGTGATCAATATCCGTCGTCGCAGTTGCTGTCTCGGCGGTGCCGGCAATGTGATGCGTAACCTCGCCTCACTCGGAGCCCGGGTCTGCGGGTTTGGAGTCGTCGGTGACGATGATGCCGGGCGCGAGATCAATGAACTCCTCGGCGCCGACGGCATCGACGCCGAAGGGATCCTCCACGACCCGGCGCGGCGTACCACCGAGAAACGACGGATCGTCGCCGGTTCCCAGCAACTGCTGCGGGAGGATTTTGAGGACATTTTCCCCCTGGAATCAACCTTGAGAACCGCGCTCGTCGAAGCAATGATTGACCGGATCGCCAAGAACGAATTTGACGCGGTGATCTTTGAAGACTATGCCAAAGGGGTACTCAGCAAGGAGATGCTCGAAGCGGTGATCGCCGCCGCCGGAGAGCGGCTGGTGACGGCGCTTGATCCGAAACCGGGCGGGGTCGCGCCGGTGAAGGGACTCACCGTGATAAAACCCAACCGGGGGGAAGCCTTTGCAATGGGTGATGTCCGCGATACCCATCCCGGGGCTCATCCGGCGGACGACCCCGGTCTTGCCCGGGCCGCCGGCAGGCTTTTCCGGCTCTGGAACCCTCGGCAGCTGTTGATTTCCCTGGCGGCGCAGGGGATGGCGCTTTACGATGACGCCTCCGGGCCGGCGAAGCTGATTCCGACCCGCGCCCGGGAGGTTTACGATGTTTCCGGAGCGGGAGACACGGTGACTGCAGCCTACACGCTGGCGCTGGTCTCCGGGGCTCCTCCTCTGCAGGCGGCGGAGATCGCCAACCGCGCCGCCGGAGTGGTGGTCGGGAAAATGGGGACCGTGCCGATCGAGGCGGAGGAACTCAAACAGGCGATATTGGAGAATGATTGAATGAATGATTTCACCGCAATAGTCATCCCCGCACGCTATGCCAGCAGCCGTTTTCCCGGCAAACCGCTGGCGATGCTGGCCGGCAAACCGATGATTCAGCATGTATACGAAAAATCCGCCGCCTCGCAGGCTCAGCTCGTCCTGGTGGCGACCGACGATCAACGGATTTTCGACGTGGTGACCGGCTTCGGCGGCCGGGCGGTGATGACCTCACCCGACCACCCGTCGGGGACCGACCGGATCGCCGAGGCGGTGAAAAAATCTGGTTGCAACATCGATATTGTGATCAACGTTCAAGGGGCTGAGCCGCTGATTCCGACTTCGGTAATCGACGACTTGATCGATC
>CAKUKT010000119.1 GCA_934663655.1 uncultured Victivallaceae bacterium | reverse complement strand
GGCCATAGGCGGATCGTGGCCGGAAATAAAAAATTCCCCCTCACCGGATCAACGAGGAGAACCCAATATGTCGGAAATTGTTGACATCTTCGCACGGGAAATTCTGGATTCACGCGGCAACCCCACGGTGGAAGTGGAGGTCGAACTCAAATCCGGCGCCACCGGGCGGGCGGCGGTTCCCTCCGGAGCTTCCACCGGAGAGAACGAGGCGATCGAACTGCGCGACGGCGAAAAAAAACGCTACGGCGGCAAAGGCGTTCTCAAGGCCGTAGAGAACGTCCGGGAACGCATCTTCCCTGAAATCGAAGGCATGGAGGCAATCGATCAGATCGGCATCGACCGGACGATGATCGAACTTGACGGCACCCCGACCAAGGAGAAACTCGGTGCCAACGCGATTCTCGGCGTCTCCCTGGCGGTCGCCCGCGCCGCCGCCGACGAACTGATTCTGCCGCTCTACCGTTACATCGGCGGCGTCAACGCAAAAGTGTTGCCGATCCCGATGATGAACATCATCAACGGCGGTTCCCATTCCGATGCACCGATGGCATTTCAGGAATTAATGATCCGGCCGATCGGAGCACCCGGCTTCGCCGAAGCGCTGCGCGCCGGAGCGGAAATCTTTCAGGCGCTGAAAAAAATACTCAAATCACGCAATCTCTCCACCGCTGTCGGTGACGAGGGCGGTTTCGCCCCGGGGTTTCCCGGCGGCACCACCGATGCCCTCGATACCATCGTCAAGGCGATCGATCTGGCCGGTTACGCTCCCGGCCGGGAAGTCATGATCGCGCTCGACTGCGCCGCCAGCGAATTTTATCGCGACGGCAGCTACGACTACCGGATTTTCGAGGGAGACAGCGCCCCCTGCCGCGACCGGGAGGAGCAGGCCGCTTATCTGGAGGAGCTGATCCGCCTCTATCCGATCGATTCCATCGAGGACGGGATGGCGGAGTCGGACTGGGAGGGTTGGCGAATGCTCACCGAACGGATCGGCGACTGTTGTCAGCTCGTCGGCGACGACCTGTTCGTGACCAACGTCGATTACCTGGTCAAAGGGATCGAAACCGGCGCCGCCAACGCGATTCTGATCAAACCCAACCAGATCGGCACGTTGACCGAAACCATCGATGCGGTGGAACTCGCCCACCGTGCCGGCTATGGGGCGATCATCAGCCACCGTTCCGGGGAGACCGAGGATACCACCATCGCCGACATCGCGGTCGCCACCAATGCCGGGCAGATCAAGACCGGTTCATTGTCGCGAAGCGAACGGATCTGCAAATACAACCAGCTGCTGCGGATCGAAGAACAGCTCGGCGACCTGGCCCTCTATGGCGGCAGATAGAAAAACAGACGCCCGGCGACGGATTGAACCCGTTCCGGGCTCCGGGCAGCGGGGATATCGGAAGAAACAGCGCGTCGGCACAATTTGACAACAATCTGGAAATCAACTTCATGACATCGGAGAAAAAGAGTACTCAACTGGAAATTGCCTGTGACTGCATTCTGCACAAGATCATCAGTGAAAAGTTGAAACCGGGTACGCCGCTGCGCGAAGATCATCTGGCGAAGGAGTTCGGGCTGAGTTCGACCCCGATCCGCGAGGCGTTCCGCAAACTCGAGCAGGACGGCTGGCTGACCAGCGTCCCCTACCGTGGCAGCTTCCTGAGAACCTTCACAGCGCGGGAAATTGAGGATATCTATCTGCTTCGCGAAGCTCTCGAAACCGTCGCCGTCGGGCTGGCGGTGACGCGTGGCGAACCGGAAGATTTCGAACGCATCGACGCGGCACTGCGGAGTGAACGCGACTATATCGCCGCCAGCGGCGACACCACGTCACCGGCTCCAACCCTCGAACCGGATATGGACTTTCACCGCGCGATCTGCCTGGCCTCCCATTCTGAACTTCTCGCTGAACGCAGCCGGACTCTCTACAGTCAGCTTGGCAGCATCTTTCTCAGCGGCAGTATTCCCTCCTCGAAGCAGGAGCTCGAAGCGGTAAATGAAGAACACATGATGATCAGCGGAGCAATCCGACGCGGCTGGATTGCCGAGGCGGAAGCCCTGGTCAGACGCCATATCTCCTCGGCCCGGTTCAAACATCTCAACTTCCTCGCCGAACAGCAGACCGCCGTCACCGACCAACTTTCCAGCCGGCGGCGCCGCCATCGAAATAATGGAGCAGCGCAATGATTCCGGAAATTCATGGTTTTCTGCTGATCGCAGGTTTCCTGCTGCTGCTCGGCGCGGCCTCCAACCGCCTGTCGATCCGTTTCAACCTGCCGATCCTGCTGATGTTTCTCGCCGTCGGTATGATCTGCGGTTCCGGAGTCCTGGGGATTGTCAACCTCTCCGGCGATCTTCACGCCGGAGGAGTCAATATACTCGGGACGGTGGCGCTGTGCTTCATCCTCTATTCGGGCGGCATGGACACCGGATTCAATTCGATCCAACCGGTGCTCGGCCGCGGAGCGCTGCTGGCCACCATCGGCGTGATCCTGACTGCGCTGCTGCTCGGAGTCGGGGCATGGCTGATATTTTTCGCATTCGGCTACGAAGCCAGGTTCAGCTGGTGTCTGCTGCTCGGGGCAATCATCTCCTCCACCGACGCGGCGGCGGTATTCGCAGTGCTCCGGGGACGCGGCATCGCCCTGAAAGGACGGCTCCGCCCCCTGCTTGAACTCGAATCCGGCAGCAACGATCCGATGGCCTATCTGCTGGTAATCACCCTGATCTCCCTGGTGCTCGAAGAAAATTCGGCGGGCTGGCTGCTGCCGCTGGTGCTGATCTACAAAATGGCGATGGGGGTGCTGATCGGAGTTGGCAGCGGCGTCCTCGGCCAGTATCTGTACCGTCTGAAGCTCGATTACGAGGGGTTGTATTACGTCATCGGCATCTCGCTGGTGCTGCTCGCATACGGTTTCGCCGAACAGATCGGCGGCAACGGTATGATGTCGGTCTACGTCTGCGGCATGACGATGGGGAATCTGCGGTTCAACTTCCGCAACGGACTGTCTCGTTTCAGCGACGGGATCGCCTGGCTGATGCAGGTGGCGCTTTTCACCACGCTGGGACTGCTGGTCAATCCGGATGAACTCGTCGGCTATCAGGTCTGGATTCCAGGCATATTGCTGTCACTGGTGCTGCTTTTCGTCGCCCGTCCGGTGGCGGTCTGCAGCTGTCTGGCGGGGAGTTCCTTCAACTGGCGGGAACGGTTGTTCATCTCCTGGGTGGGACTGCGGGGCGCGGCGCCGATTGTACTGGCGACATTCCCGCTGGCGGCGGGAGTTGAGTTTGCACCGCTGCTCTTCAACATGATCTTCTTCATGGTAATCGCCTCGGTGGTGATACAGGGGTCGACGATTATGCCGACGGCACGCCGACTGCAGCTGGACAAACCGGTTGACAACCGGCCGCGGATTCCACTGGAATTTGAGATCACCAGTTCGAGCAGCCGCCAGGAGATGTTTGAATTTGAAGTCCCACCCGACGCCGCCTTCGCCGATGAACCGCTTTCCCGGCTGGCGCTTCCGGAAGGAGTACTGGTTCTGATGGTGCGGCGCGGCGACGGCTTCGTTTCCCCGCGCGGCAATACCGTGCTGAAACGGGGCGACGGCCTGCTGATGCTCGGCGATGAGGCGGCGATGGCGGAGACGGCGAAAAAATTCTTCCCGGGCAGCGACTACCGGCCGATCCGCAGTTACGAGGAGATCGCCCGCTCCTATCGGGCTCTGCCCACTCTGCCGCAGGGAATGCTGCGCTTTGTGCAGAAGACGCTGACTCCATCCGGCAGGAATTGACCGGGGAGCCGTTTTACCGCAGCATGGCAGCGTTTCCGGGCCGAACGCGCCGGAGAATCGGGGGAAACTCCCGGGAATCGGAGCGGGGAAGGCAGGCTTGTACGCTCAATCGGGACAGGGGAATCCCCCGGAAACCGGCGCGGAACGGGAAAACAACCGCTACCGACGGCGCGGAGGAGGCAGACTTGTACGCTCAATCGGGGACAGGGGAGTCCCCCGGAAACCAGCGCGGAACCGGAAAACAACCGCTACCGACGACGCGGGGGAGGCAGACTTGTACGCTCAATCGGGATGGGGGAAATCACCCGGCTCTCCGGCGGAACTCCGGTGAGGAAATATTCTCCAAGGAGTTCCACCGCCGCCCTTCCCAGGATTTCGACCGGCTGCCGGAGTGTGGTCAATCCGGCCGCCTCAGCCCCGGGCCAGGAGACGTCGTCATAACCGATCACGGCGAGATCTTCCGGAATACGGAGCCGGAGCTCCCGGCAGATCCGGAAAATCACTTCCGCCCGGTTGTCCCGCATCGCGAAAATAGCATCCGGGCGCCCGGGAGAAGCGAGCAACTCACTGAGCCGCCGGTAATTAACGGCGGCGCCGGCGGGATCGTTGGTAAATTCCACGACCAGCCGGCGATCGAGCATAAGCTCCTCCTCCGCGAGCGCACCGCGAAAGCCGGCGAGCATTTCCGAATAAATATATCGATCCAGTGGTCCGGTGACCGCGCCGACCCGTCCGCGTCCGGCAGCGGCGAGGCGGGCGCCGGCGGCTCGTCCGATGGCGCGGAAATCCATCCGGGTGCTCACGGCTTCCAGCGCGGATTCAAGGTTGGCCACCACGGTCGGGACTCCGGCGGCGGCGAGTTCCCGAAGCTGGCCGGGAGTATCGGTGTTTTCGATGAAAATCACTCCCTGAAGTTCATTGCGCCGCCAGCGGGAAATTATCTCCCCGGTAAAATCGCCGTCACGGGCGAGGGACAGCAACGCCTCGGCACAACATTCGGCGGCCCCGGCACAAATGCCGCCGAGGACTCCGAGAAACTCCGGGGCGTTCCCCATCACCGCAGGGGAATGTCCACAGCGGATGAAAAACCGTTCAAGCCGTTGTTTCTTCTCGGCGGTGCAGATTCCGGCGCCGCGCCGCGGGATCAACCGGATCAGGCCCTCATCCTGGAGTGTGCGCAGCACGTTGCGCACCACGCCGCGACCGACGCCGAGCTCTTCGGCCAGTTCGCGTTCGGCGGGCAGAAAGCCGGCGGCATCGTAGAGACCGGAGACGATCCGGTTTCTCACCGTGGCAATCACTTCGTAATTCGGGGTTCTCGGCATAGGTAGCGACCCGTCGGTTGATTATCATTTTCATTACAACCCAATATAACCCCGGTTTCAAACAAATGCAATCGAAATGAAAATTTTTCACTCGAAATGATCCCCGGCCACACGACGCCGCACGGACACATCAGGGCAACCGAAGCACAACTCCTGAAAAGTGATATTTTCTCTCCGGAAAAACCGGAATTTTTTCATTTGTATCCAGCTGAAGCCGAGGGTATATTGAAGGTAAAACCGGAAAATTACGTTCCACAAACTCTGACGATGAGGTATTGAAGAATGACTTTTCTGAGCAGAACCCAGCAGCGTATCCGCGTCCGGGACCGGGTGATCGGCCCCGGAGAAAAAATTTTCCTCACCGCCGAAATCGGCAGCGCCCACATGGGCAGCGTTGAACATGCCAAGACCATGATCCGCGGCGCGGCCGAAGCCGGCTGCGACGGCTGCGACATCTTCAACTATTCATCGGGGGAGATCTTCTATTTCAACCATATCCGGGCGGGAGAGGACACCTATCCCGGAGAATTTACCCTGGCCAAGATGTGCCGGGAAATCGATGAACTGAACTTCACCTACCGCCAGTGGGAGGAGCTTTTCAGATACGCCGAACAGTGCGGGATCATCCTCTACCTGACTCCGCTCGATCCGGTGGCGATGAAAATGACCGGCGATCTCGGCAGCCCGATGATCAACATCAACAGCGATGACATCAACAACATTCTGCTGCTGGAAGAGGCGGCGAAGTTGAAGGTGCCGGTGACCTTCCACAACATCAACGCGACCTTCGCCGAAGTGGAGGCGTGCATCCGCACTCTTAAAGACAACGGAGTGGAGGATATCATCGCGCTGCATTCGACGCAGGAATCGGGGTCACCCGAATACCTCTACAGTTCAGCCAACCTCGAAGTCATCAACACCTACCGCCAGGCTTTCGGCGATATGGGGGTCATGGCCGGCTGCGTCGAACACACCACCAGCGACTTTCTGATCTACGCGGTGGCGGCATTGCGCCCGGTACTGATCAGCAAACACATCTACCTGCCCGACAAAAGCATTCATGATGTGCCGATTTCGGTCGACTGCGCTCACTACGCCGAGATGGTCAAACGCGTCCGCTACGTGGAGATGGCGCTCGGCAACGGCCATTCCCAGCGTCTCTACACCCGGGGCAAGGATCCGGCGCGGGCGGGTCGCAACCGCAGCAAAGTGCTGGTGGCGGCGCGGGATATTCCGGCGGGCAAGGTGATCGACCGCGAAGATCTGATTGCGAAGCGTCCGGGTCACCTGGGCGGGCTGAACCCGTGGATGGCGCGGCAGCTGCTCGGCGCGACGGCCCGGGAGGCGATTAAGATGAATACAATTCTCCAGCTCGATCATTTCGAGAAATTCCCCCCGGTCGATTACAAATTCCCCGAACTCGAACTGGTGGAGATCGACCGCGACAACATCCGGGCCTGAAGAGGAAGCGGGATCAATCGCCCCCAGCGCGCGGGGGAAAAGCACGTTCAACAAGTAATTTTGTTCCAAGTGTACAATCGCCCCCCCCCGCGCGGGAGAAAAAATTCCGGTTCAGCGGAAAACGGAGGGGGAACCGGGAACTCCCGCACAGTAATCCGGGCGGGGCTGATCGTTTGTTCAGAAACGATCTCCTCCGGAACGACAGGGGGGCGGCGCCCCCCTTCCCGTGATCCTGAAGATTACTCCATCACCACATTGTTGGTATCGGCAGTCCAGCTGTCTCCGAGCCATCCCGACATCCGGTCGGTGTAGTAGGTAACCTCGGCATAGTTGTATTTTTTCGTCTGCCCGCCGTGACCGTCGGAGAAACAGATCGCATAGCCGTTGTGACGTCCGTCGTCGCGCGGGGCGGTGTCCTGAGTGTAGTTGTCCTGATCAGAATCCTCCGGCGTGAACATGTCGGTGGCACTCTCCTCGATCAGGATTATCTTGCTGCCGCCGATCCGTGAACGGTCAAATTCCTGCTGTTTCCAGGAGCGGTGATGAGCAAAGCCGGAGCGGGCGAAAGGTTCGTGGCTGTTGAACGAATAGGAAAACTCCCGCTGCTGCTCCATCGAACAGCGGAACATCTTTTTGGTAGCGCCAACTCCTTCGCGCATCTGGTTGGTCCAGCCGGCCAGGCTGTCCTCGTCCCAGGGTTCGACCATTCCGGGAAGCGGATAATTACCCCGGAAGCTGTCGGCATACTGCATCATCATCACGCCGATCTGTTTCATATTGTTGAGGCAGTTGGTGCCGGCGGCGGCGGCGCGGGCCCGGGAGAGAGCCGGCATCAGCAGTCCGGCGAGAATCGCGATGATCG
>CAKUKT010000118.1 GCA_934663655.1 uncultured Victivallaceae bacterium | reverse complement strand
CTCCCGGGGTGTTCAATCCGGCCCGCTGGCGCCAGAGGTCATTGCCCACGGCGAACTCCACCGCGGCGCCGTCCGGAAAATGGACACGGAGCATCAACAGCGGTTCCGCGCCGCGGTAGAGTTCTCCACCGGCGCCGGCGGCGGAACGAAAGGAGGTCTCTGCGTTCACGAGAAATTCGAGTTGTTTCCACGGGGCCGGACAGTATATCTCCTCCAGCGTCAGATCGCCGATCCGGCCGCCGTTCAGGGCGCGGACGTCGGTGGTGAGACGGGCAAGACCGGAGATGATTTCTCCCGAACGCTCAAGCTGGTATTCGCAACCGAAGGGAATCACCGAACGGCTTTCCAGCGTTTTCACCAGCCCGTCATGCGTGGAGTGCAGCCGGAGTTTGCCCGGAAGCGCCGTACTCTCGCTGAATTTACCGCATTCGACGCGGCCGAGGCGCAGGCGGGAAATTCCGGCGATGGTGAGTTCCAGCGTGGTCTCACCACCGTCGGGAATGTCAAAGCGGCATTCCGGGCCGCCGGAAAATTCAAGTGGTTTTACATTCATTATTTGTTGATTTCAATAAAGAGATCCTGTTCGCTCTTGCCCCGCTGGAAGATCCGGGGTTCTTCGGCCGGGTAGCCGAGCGGAGAGATGGCGATCACGGTATCACCTCCCGAGAGTTCGAGTTCGTCGTTCATGTCCTGAACGTCGAACGCGGCAATCCAGCAGGTGCCGAGACCCTCGGCAGCCGCGGCGAGCACGAGGTGTTCCATCGCGATACCGAGATCCAGCTCCACCAGCGTGTGGTCGTCGCCGGGACGCTGCCAGGCGCGGGATTTCTCCCCGACTGCGACGACGATTATCGGCGCATCCCGGAGATAGGCCTGCGGCGCCACCGAAAGAATCCGATTCTTGGCTTCACCCGAGACCAGGAGAAAACGATAGGGCTGACGATTGCACGCCGACGGCGCCTGAAGCACCGCCCGGGTGATCCGGCGGAGTGAATCCTCCGGAATCGGCAGATCAGTGTAGGCGCGGATGCTGCGACGTTTGCTGAGTACTTCATAAAATTCCATGATTTGCCTCCTCCTGTGGGTTGGACGATTTTTGCGGATCAACCGCCTCATTTCCAATCGGTTCGGAAAACGGAGGCGGCGGATTGATGAAACGATAATCGATAATCTGCCAGCGCAGTTCAACTGCGGCGCGGCGGCGGGAATATTCGTCGAGGGCGGCGCGGTTGGAAATTACGCCGAGATCGCGTATCTCTTCGAGGGTGCAGCGGAAGAGCACCGCTTCCGGGGCCTCCACTCCGCAGGCGCGCAGATGTTTTTCGGCGCGTTTCACGATATTGCGCGAGAGCTGGTTCCTTCTGAGCAGATAGGCCGGGTAGGCGAGCGCGAGAATCCAGAACGGCCAGATCGGCAGCGGCGGCCACCACAGCAGCTGCACCAGTTGCGCCGCCAGCAGCACCAGCGCCGGGATAATGAAAATTATCGCGTCGCGGTCGTGGATGAAACAGTTGCCGAGATAGCGACGCAGCAAACTTGGCGAGGTCTGGTAGGCGAAATATTCCTCCAGCGTCGATTCCAGCAACGGCTGGCGTGCGGAATGACATAGTTCATGTGCCATAAGTTCGCTTCTCCGGTAGAACAACCATTTCGTGCGGGAGCGGAATGCTCCGCGGATCAGAAATACTGAAAAGCCTTCGTCCGGATCTCCGATCAGGCAGCCTCCCCATAACATCCCCACTGCCCGCGAAAGGAAAAAACCCGGTACGTGCCGGATCGCAAATCCATATCGCGCACCGGTTATTTCCGCTGCTTCATCAAAGAGCTGGTCCGGGATCCGGTCCGCCGCCTTTACCAGCAGTTCATCGAAAACAACCGCTTCTCCCTCCTCCGCCAGGCGTTGATTGAACTCCGAAAATCGACTGATCGAATTCGAAACCCGCGCAAGAAAATCCCGGCTGCTCTCTCCGGGAGCGGGAATAAAGCCAGACGCATCGAGGCGGGCGAGTCCGACGGTTTCCGGCGACATCATGATTTGCCGCGCCCCTCCCGTTTGGACTGACGGCGACGTTCGCCGCCGCGCTTCTCATTTTGATTTTCCCGCGGGGGCTGTTCGTCGTTGTCCGGGGCGTCGCCTCCGTTGGTCCGGCGGCGCTTCTCGCCCTGCTGGGAACCGGACTGGGAGTTCTGCTGCTGTTGTTGAGCCTGAAGCGCTTTGCGATCGACATGGACAACCGAGATCTCCGCGACCGGGAAGGTCGCGGAATTACCCCCTTCAAAACTGACCGTCACCTTGCGGGTCAGCAGATTGCGGTCGGTAATACGGCCGCGCCCGGAGGGGGTATCGCAATACTCACCTTTGCGCGGCATATCTTTTTCCATCTCCAGGTAGCCCTGATGTTCGAAGGCAAGACAGCACTTCAGGCGTCCGCAGATGCCGGAGATGCTCGACGGCGTGAGCGAGAGATCCTGCTCCTTGGCCATCTTGACGTTGATCGAACTGAATTCCCGGAGGAAGCGGCAGCAGCAGAGTTGCTGACCGCAGACCGCAATTCCGCCGTGAATGCCGGTCTCGTCACGTACTCCGATCTGACGCAGTTCGATTCTGGATCCGAGCGCGCGGGAGAGTTCCTTGACCAGTTCCCGGAAGTCCACCCGGCCGTCCGCTGAGAACTGGATCGTGACCAGTTTGCCGTCGAGCGAATAGTGGGCATTGATGAGTTTCATCGGCAGGCCGAGGCTTTCGACAAGTCGGTGGGCGGTGGTCATTGCGGTTCTGGAGCGGGAGAAGTTCTCGTTGGCCCGGGCAAGGTCGTCAGAGCCGGCGATCGAACGGATTTCCGGCATGTCGGCCGAAGAGTTGACCCGGGTGGGGTCGAGTTCGCGGACGACTTCGCCGAGGTCGTTGTAGAAACTTTTGTTGAAAACGCACATATCTCCCGGCAAAATATCCAACCCGATGGCTGCTTTAGCCTCGATTCTGGCGCCGTTGTCGAGTTTTAATAAGAAAATTCTGTCCATCTGCGGTTCGGCTGTGTCCAATATGCTGATAACTTGATTTCACACCGAATAGAATATAACCTTCTCATCACGCCTTTTCAACGTTTTGAGGCGAATTTTCGCGCTATTTTCGTCAGTGGCGACGGCGGAATCCCGCCCCGCTCAGAAATCCGGCGCCCCTTGAATTTGTTCTCCGGAGAGCATATATTACACAGATACGGTTTAAAGGCGAGTGCGGTTTGAGTGTTGATCGAACCGGGCGCCGCCGCATAACTGGAGAAATGAAGCCATGATTGAAGTTGTCGGAGCCGAGGTTGAGTTTATTCCGGCGCCGCTGCGCACGCCGTTGAAGTTCGGAGCCGAGGTGACTGAATTTCTGAGGTGTGCCCGTGCCCGGGTGATTTTATCCGACGGATGCGGCCACACCGCGGTCGGCTGGGGGGAAACTCCGCTGAGTGCCGCCTGGGCGTGGCCGTCGAATCTCTCTTTTGGCGAACGCGAACGGGTAATGTGCGATTATTGCCGCCTGACAGCGGAAAAGCTCATCGGCCGGAGTGATCCCGGGCATGCGCTCGAACTGGGGTGGAAGTTCGTCGAAGAGGTGATCGATCTTCCCGCGAAGGATCCGCGGATGCCCTATCTCGCCCGGCTGGTATCGGCGTCGCCGTTTGATCTGGCATTGCATGACGCGTTCGGGAAGTTGGTCGGGAAGGACACTTTCTCGACCTTCACCTCCGAGTTTATGGTCAATGATCTCGAATATTTCTTTGGAGAAGCCGCTTTCCGCGGGGTGTATCCGGGAGATCTGTTCGTCAAACGGCCTCCGGACAAACTGCCCGTTTGGCATCTGGTCGGCGGCAGCGATCCGCTCGAACCGGAAGAAATCCGCAACGGCGGCATCGGTGACGGTTATCCGGAATCACTGCGTGAATGGATCGCCGTCGACGGATTGCGCAATCTCAAGATCAAACTCAGCGGGGTGGATGCAGAAAAGGATTTTGCCCGACTGGTTTCCGTCGGGAAAATTGCGCTGGAATGCGGAGTGGAGAATCTCTGCGCCGATTTCAACTGTCTGGCCGGCAGCGTCGCCTATGTCGAAGGCGTTCTCGACCGTCTGGAAGCGGAATTTCCGGAGATTTACCGGCGGCTATTTTATGTGGAACAACCCTTTGCGGAGGATCTCGACAAGGGACCGGAGGATGTCAGTGCGCTTGCCGCGCGTAAACCGTTGTTTCTGGATGAAAGTGCTCATGATTGGCGGGAGGTTCGCCGCGGCCGCGCCAAGGGCTGGAACGGCGTTGCGCTCAAGGTCTGCAAAACTCTTTCCGGAGCGCTGCTCTCCGGTTGCTGGGGCAAAACTCATGACATGCTGCTGATGGTGCAGGATCTGACCAATCCGATGCTGGCGATGATCCCCCATGTCCGGCTGGCCGCCGAGATCGGCACCATCATGGGGGTGGAGTGCAATGCGCCGCAGTTTTATCCCGCGGTTTCCGGCGATTTTGAATTGCGTCATCCGGGGTTGTACCGGCGGCGGAATGGAGTGGTGGATCTCTCCTCCCTCGGTGAGACCGGGCTGGGATATCTGCCGGAGGATACCGCCGGAACCGATGGGGCGGATGAATAATTTTTTCAGGATGAAATAGAAGTGAACTGGTTGACGGAGAGCTGGCTGGCGTTGTCGCTGCTGTCGGCGCTGGGGCTTGGATTTTACGACATTTTCAAAAAGGAGGCGCTCCGGGGAAACTCGGTGATGCCGGTGCTTTTTCTGGCGACATTGGCGGGGACGGTTTTCTTTACGGTGGTTTCTCTGATTACCGGCAATCTGGGGGCGGCATTCAACTGTACGATGCGGCAGTGGGGGCTGATCATGGTCAAGTCGCTGATCGTCTCTTCCAGCTGGATCTGTGTTTACTACGCGATGCGGGAACTGCCGATATCGCTGGCTTCGCCGATCCGGGCGAGTTCGCCGGTGTGGACGCTGATCGGCGGAATTGTGATTTTCCGGGAATTGCCGACTCCGGTTCAGGCGGCGGGGATGGTGCTGATTTTCTGTGGTTACTACGCGTTTGCCACGCTGGGAAACCGGGAGGGGTTCTCCTGGCGGAGCCGGGGCTTAAGGCTGATCGTATTCGGAACGATGTTGGGAGCGGTTTCGGCGCTTTACGACAAATATCTGTTGTTCACTCTGCAGGTGCCGCGCGACGTAATGCAGCTTCACTTCTCGATTGATCTGGTGGTGATCCTCGGCGTGGCGCTGTTGATCCGGCGGTTTGGTTTCAGGGCGGGGGTGCCGTTCGTCTGGCGCTGGTCGATTCCGCTCACCGGCTGTGCGCTGATTATTGCCGACTATCTCTATTTCCGGGCAGTGGCGCTGCCGGAGGGGCAGATTGCAATTATTTCTCTGGTCAGACGCAGCAGCTGTGTGGTGAGTTTCGCGGTCGGAGCGTGGTATTTCGGGGATGTGAACATCCGGAAAAAAGCGGCGGCGCTGGTCTTGATTCTGTTCGGCATCCTGCTGCTTACTCCGCTGTGGGGTGGACATTGACCGCCGCGCGGAAGCGCGAATATGAACGGAGTTGCTGCGGAGGCGGGGGCAGAAGATATTTTCCTTCCCGCAACTTGAAAATATCGGTATGCGGCGGTACAATATATGATAAGTTCTACCGGTGGTTCGTGCGGCGGAAGCCGGAATTATGACGGGCTGGGATCCGGCGGGCGATATGCCTGATAATTTGGAGAGAGATTGTGAAAGATAAACTTGGTGAGGCCGGTGTCTCAGTTGTCGGCTGTGGCCGTTGGGGTGGATTCCTCGGTTATTATATGGCAACCATCAAATCCTGTGCGGTGACGATGCAGGGCATCGAATCTGATCCGGGATACCAGTCGCTGCTCAGGGAGCGTCGGAATGAATATCTCGCCATACCCGACAACGTCAGAATGACCACTTCGATTGACGAAGTGCTGGCCGATGATTTCATTGTGGTTTCGGTGGGAGCGCAGAATTTTCGTGGTTTCTGCCGGAGTATCGCCGGGCGGCGGCTTTCCGGGAAATACTTTCTGCTGGCGATGAAAGGGCTTGAAGAGTCCACCGGGAAGAGGCTTACCGAGGTGTTCCGGGAGGAGATCTCCGACGAAAGCGCGAAAGCGGCGGTGCTGCTCGGCCCGGGGCATGTGCAGGATTATCTGCGCGGAGTGCCGAGCTGTGTGGTGGTGGATTCCGAATATGACCAGGTCAAGCGGGAAATTGCTGATTTCATCAACTCCGACCTGATCAGGGCCTATTACGGTAATGATTTGATCGGCAACGAAATCGGCGGGGCGATGAAGAACGTCATCGGGATAGCCGCCGGGATTCTTGATGGACTGGGCTGGCATGGTCTCAAGGGGGCATTGATGGCGCGGGCGCCGATAGAGGTGGGGCGGCTCATCTCCTATTTTGGCGGCAATCCCCAGAGTGCCTATGGGCTTACGCATCTGGGTGATTACGAGGCGACGCTTTTTTCGCAGAACAGCCACAACCGGAAATATGGGGAAGATCTGGTGCGCGGAGTGAAGTTCGGAAAACTGGCGGAAGGGGTTGCGACGCTGAAGGCGGCGTATATGCTGCGTGACCGGGTGGAGATTCCGATCTGCGAACGGCTTTATGAGACGGTGTTTGAGGGGCGTGATCCGAAACAGCAGATCAATCTGCTGTTTCAGCGGCCGATGAAAACCGAATTTGAATTTTGAGGCTTTAGCATGGCCGATTTTGCAAGCTGAGTTGCGGCTGTGCAGTTATCTCGGACGGGCGCGGCGATCCGGGGATTGCCGGGGCCGCGCCCGGGAAGATCAAAAATCCTCGCCAGAGTGATGTTGGAGAAAATCTTCGACAATTTTCACGCTTTCCAGTCCAATATCAGCCACACAGTTTGAACAAATTATCATTCCTTCGAGTTCCCCGTCCCGCATCCGATGGTAACAGAACTCGCATTGATGTCGTAGCATTTCTGAATTAATGGGTTTCCCGTCGCCGTAGTCCCATAAATATATGCCGCAAAAACGCCGTTTCCCGGGCGTGAGGCGCAGAAATTTTTGGAAGTTGTTTTTCAGCATGGCTAATTCTCTGGCCTGCCAGGTCCAGAAGGTGATGACGTCGCACAACTTAAGGTATGCGGTGACGTCCATGACCAGTTGAAAATCATACCATACCAGCCAGAGATCAAGGCGCCGTCCAGGGAAATTGTGCAATACTGAACATATTTTTTCAAGATTTTCCAGAGTATGACGTGCCGGAGACGCTCCGCCGGCGGCATCCTGCGGAGAACGAAAGAAATCATCGAGAACGGCTCCAGTCACATTAGGAAATTTTTCCGCCTGTCTGAGAACTTCTTCCAGATCGCTGTTGTTGTCATCGTTGCGGGAAACCCCGTGGGAACCAACTACTGACCATACGACCTGACGAAGCGATGACAGTTTTTCGGTCTCCCGGTCAAAAGGAGGTTCAGGACCGGACGGCATTACTACGCGTAAACAATTGGGAATGTTGAAATGTCGACATCCGGTAATTGCGTCCATCCGGTTATGCCCGGATAACTTGAAAGTCGGTATCAGGTGGTGGCTGCCTGGGTTCTGGCC